>JBDIAO010000001.1:0-176137 GCA_039812375.1 Phycicoccus sp.
GACCTGTGGCTCAACGAATCCTTCGCGGAATACCTGAGCTACCGGGCCCTGACGCAGGCCACGGGATGGTCCGAGGCCTGGGTCGAGTTCTCCATCGTCCGCAAGGTCTGGGGGTATGCCGCCGAGCGGGCGCCCTCGACCCACCCGGTCGCCGGCTCGCCCGCCCCCGACGCCCTGGCCGCACTGCAGAACTTCGACGGCATCTCCTACGCCAAGGGTGCCTCGGTGCTGCGCCAACTCGTCGCGCACATCGGGCGCGAGGCCTTCGACGCCGGGGTGCGCGCCCACCTGGAGGCACACAGCCTTGGCAACGCGAGCCTCGCCGACTTCCTCGCCGCTCTCGAGGCGGCATCCGGGCAGGACCTGGGCGCGTGGTCGCAGGCCTGGCTGGAGACCGCGGGGGCGGACCGGATCTCGACGCAGCTCGGCGGTCTCGTGCGCCGATCCACCCCGGAGCAGTACCCGGCTGATCGACCGCATCGTCTCGACGTCGCCGGGTTCACAGCGGGCGCGCAGACTTTCCGGGTCCCGCTGGAGATCACCGCGGAGGTGACGACCAGCCAGGAACTGGCGCAGGCGCCATCCGCGAACATTGTCGTGCCGAATGCCGCCGACCTGACCTGGGCCGACGTCGAACTCTCTGAGCACACCATCGGCCACCTGGCCGGCGAGCTCTCCCTGGTGCCGGATCCGCTCGCGCGGGCAGTGACCTGGGGCGCCCTGCTGTCCGGGGTCTACCGGGGCGAGGTCGACCCGCGCACTTTCCTCGACGTCCTCACCGGCGCCTGGCCGACCGAGACCAACGACGCGATCCTCGCCCGGGTCGCCGCGCACGCTACTGACCGGATCATCCCGACCTTCCTGCCGCCGCAGGCGTGGGAGTCGGCGACTGCGCGGGTGGCTGGGGCCGCCCTCGTGGCGTTGCACGCAGCCGGGAGGAATGCCGCCACGGGCCCGGGCCGCGTCGTCGCCTTGGCTCGGGTGGTTGCCGTGACTACGAGCGACTTCGACCGGCTGAGTGCCTGGCTCGAGGGGCGCGGCCTGCCCGTCCCTGTCGAGAAGGATGCCGACTTCCGTTGGCTCGTCGCGACCAACCTGGCTGCACGCGGATGCCTCGACGTGCTGGCCATCGAGCGGCTGCGTGCGGCCGATGACACGCTCACCGGTCACCAGGCGGCCCTCCAGGCGAGGGCGAGCATCCCAGACCCGGCCGCCAAGGGCTGGGCCTGGACCGAGCTGACCACCAACCGGGAACGCTCCAACCGCGACCTGCTTGCCCTGGCCCGGGGGATGTGGGTCGCGCCCGACCTCGAGCTCGTGTGTCCCTACGTCACGCTCTTCCCGGAAGCCGTGTCGGCCATGTCCGGCTGGCTCGGGGACGATGCCCTGGAACGGGTCGCCTCTCTTGCCTTCCCCGGCCGGGTCGTCGAGCAAGCGACGAGCGACATGGCCGCCGGCATGCTTGAGCGCGATGACCTCACTCCGGGGGTGCGCCGGGCGGTCCTGGATGCCGACCACGAGCTGCGTGAGGCGTTGCGCAGCCGTGAGGCGTTCGGCTGAGTAGTGCGCACAGGCGGGTGCGGGCGGGCACGGGCACGGGGGGCGCGTTCGCGTTGAACCATGACGACCGTCCGCCCGTTCAGCGAGGGATGATCTCGAAACGGGTGCGCCCGTGGAGACGATAGATCGTGAAGTCGCGGTCGAGGGTGAAGATCCGCCGCTGGCCGGCCTGTTCGGCCAGGGCCACGAGGGTGGCATCGGCGAGGTCCATGGGGAGGTCGGCGTACTTGTCCATCAGCACCGCGCTGCGCTCCAGGGCGGCCATCGGTAGGTCGCTGATCGCCAGGCGCCCAGTACTGACCAGCCGCCACAGGGCCTGTCGGCCTGCGGGTCCTCCGGCCCGGTTGAGGAGGTACATCGCCTCGGTGAAGGCAGGGCACGTCGTCACGAGGGGGAGAGCCAGTGTGGCCAGGGCAAGTACGCAGGTGTGGTGGTCGGGCTCGTCGGCATCGATGAGCGCGACGAGGGGACCTGCGTCGACCAGGGTCACTCCGAGTGCTTGCCGGTGGTGAGGATCTCGGTGAATGCCGTCCCGGTGTGCCGCGCGTGGCCTCCGCCGCTGTGGATTGCACCGATGACGTCCGCGAAGTCCGCAGGTGTGGCTGCGTCGAGCACGTCGGCTGCCCGTTTCGCCGCAGCCCGACGGATGAACTCGGAGAGCGTCTCGCCCACGGCTGCCGCGGCGCGCTGCAGCCGTTGCTCGAGGTCCGGGTCCAGGCGCACCGTCTTCATCTGCCAATCGTATCTCGATGAGCGCAGGCCGTGATACGGAGCGGCGCTCGGTGCATCTGCCCTGAGCAGGTCGGGGCGACCCTGCCCAACGCTCGCGCAGTGGCGGCACCGGGGATGCACCGGGGCTGACGAGGATGCGCGCGGGCTCCGGGGTTGCGCCAGGTTCGCAGCGGTAGTTCAGCGGTAGTTGGTGAAGGTCAGCGCGACGTCGAGGTCGGCATCCTTGAGCAGGCGCTGGACGCTCTGGAGGTCGTCGCGACTCTTGGAGCTCACCCTCACCTCGTCGCCCTGGATCTGGGTCTTGACGTTCCTGGGCCCCTCCTCGCGGATCAGCTTGGTGATCTTCTTCGCGTTCTCGCTCGAGATTCCCTCCTTGAGCGGCACGGCGAGCTTGTACTCCTTGCCGGACAGGCGCGGCCCGGCCTCGGGCACGTCGAGGTGCTTGAGCGAAACCCCGCGCCGGACCAGCCAGGTCTGCAGCACGTCGAGGACGGCCTTGCAGCGGTCCTCGCTGTTGGCCTGCATCGTGATGACCTCGCCGGACAGTTCCACCTGGGCGCCGACGTTCTTGAAGTCGTAGCGGTTGTGAATCTCCTTCGCGGCATTGTTCACCGCGTTGGCGACCTCCTGCTTGTCGAACTTGCTGACGACGTCGAAGCTGCTGTCGGCCATGGGGGTCCTCTCAGAAGGTATGCCGTGCGCGGGCCGCTGCGGGTGGCTGTAGACACGCCCGGGATCCCGGGCGTGTCTACAGCCACCCGCAGCCGAGGACGGTGACGGCATACCCGATTCGGTTCGGGGGATCTGGCTTGCTATCCTTCCATGCGCACCGGCGGGTTGCCCGAGCGGCCAATGGGAGCGGACTGTAAATCCGTCGCGAAAGCTTCGAAGGTTCGAATCCTTCACCCGCCACCACGTGCATCGAAGGGCCCTCCATCAGCGGCGACGCTGGTGGAGGGCCCTTCCGCCGTGTCTGCGAGCGGGTCGCCTGACGGTGCTCTGTGAGTGCTCGTCCTGCGGCAGGCCTCGCGGACCGAAGCCTTGCCCACCCTGGTCGCGTACACTGTGTACATGTGGGTAGGTGAGGAGAAGGTCTATGACTGTCGCAACCGTCAACTACAGCAGTGCCCGTGAGGGCCGCGAGCACTTCAAGGATCTGCTCGACGCTGCAGACGAGGGGCGTCCTGCGACGGTCACCCGCGAGGCGCGACGCGTGGCCGCAGTTGATGCCGATCGACTGGTGCACTTCCTGACTCGTCTGTACCCATCCGGTGCGCAGACGGTTGCGGAAGGAGATGGCTGGAGCATCCTTCTTCCCGGGGTGCCGGTCGCCGCGGCAGGCGACACCATCGAGGACGCTGTCGAGGAGATGATCGAGGCCTTGCGCGACTACGCGCAGGCGTGGATCCAGCGATTGCGTCTGGCCCCGAACCATGAGGACAACTGGGGTCTGGTCCAGATCGTTGCGTTGGCCTCGGAGGAGCAACTACGTCGCTGGCTGCTGGCTGCCGACCAGGATGCCTGACAAGCGACCTCCGGCGACTCGTCGGGACCATGAGAGATTCTGCATGACTGAGGGCTGGCTCGAGCGAAAGCGCGCGAACGGCACGCGCGGCTCGCATCATGTCAACTACGAGTTGCCGTTGCCGGATGGGCGGATCCTCTACACGCGGATCAGTCACCCGATAAACCGCACCGACTATGGGCCGAGCATCTTTGCGCACATCCTGCGGGAACAGTTGCAGGTGAGCGAGGAGGGGTTCTGGGACTGCGTCATTCACCAGGTGGTGCCGAACCGGGGCCAGCCGCAACCGGCCGCCGAGACGATCCCACTTGGCGTCATCCGGATTCTCTCCCAGGAGGCGCGCATCCCGGAGGCGGAGGTGCGTGCGATGACGAAGGCCGAGGCCATTGCCAGGGTCGGCGAGTTCTACTCGACCGGTAGGTGAACCGCCGGTTCGGGAAGCACTGTTGGAGGGGCGAGGTCGGGTGGCACCCGTGCGTGGTGACTGCAGACCCGCTTGACTACAGACCCGCTTGACCGTTGGTCGCTGCCGACGAGGGAGCTCATGGAGCGCCTGCCGGAGCTCGCGCGCGACATCGGCGTCGACATCGGCGTCGACATCGCTCTGGTCTCTCCCGAGGAGTCGGTCCATGCGGCCGCGCAGTACGCCCGCAAGGGCGCTGCACCCTGGGTGGACCGAGCCCTGGACAAGGTGGCCAGAGGGCTCGGCGAGAAAGCCCGCAACGGCGGTCTGGCCCTGTTTCTGGGCGCCGGGGTCAGCATCCCCGCAGGCCTGATGTCGTGGAGCGCACTCATTGACAGGTTGGCGCAAGAACTCGCCGTCGAGGAGTACGACAACAGCGCGGCACCCCTCACTCTGGTGGATCAGGCCGAGCTCATTCAGCACCGGAAGCCCCGCAAGTTCCGTAAGAGGGTGGTTCAGGCGACCGCTGAGGCCAAACGCCCCTCGCTGCTCCACGCACTCCTCGCCGGGCTGAACTGCGCCGAGGTGGTGACCACCAACTATGACCAGCTCTACGAAGAGGCTGTGCGCGCCGCGGGCCGAGAGGTAGCCAGCGTCATGCCGCGTCAGAACGCGCGAGGTGTCGCACGCTGGGTGCTCAAGATGCACGGCGACGTCGAGGACAGCACGTCGATCGTGTTGACCCGGCGATCCATGGTCCGATACGACGCGACCAACCGACCGTCGGGGGCGGTGCTGCCGAGTCTCCTGCTCACCAAGCACCTTCTGGTCGTCGGCGCGTCGATGACGGACGACAACTTCATTCGGCTGGCCCACGAGGTTGATGCCTACCGCACGGATTACGAGACGTTCATAGAGGGTCAGGCCCGGGAGGTCGGGACAGTTCTCGATGCTGCCGGTGACGGCATCCGGCAAGCATTGTGGGAGGGCCAGTTCGGTTGGGTCGACCTCACAGGGCGGGGGTCCTGGCCTGGATGGCGGATGATTGAGCTGTTCCTCGACCGGGTCGCCTTCCATGCCTCCAGGTCGTCCTCCTGGCTGCTCGACCCTCGGTTCAGCCCCCTCCTGCAAGACGAGGTCGATGGCCAGCTCGCGGACCGGGCACGGGCACTCTACGAGTCGCTCCCGAAGGGTGGGAGCAGCAAGTGGGCGCCCTTGACCAGGAGCTTGGAAGGCTTGGGAGCAACAGGCCGGCACGGGTAGTTCCAGGCGCCCCCCAGCAGCCATCGGGATCCCGGACCTGGTCGGCGATCACAGCGTTGAGCAGGTCGAGGCCCGCCCCCAGGCGAAGCGGCACTGGATCGCCGTGGGTGTGAGTAGCTCGGTCACTGACCTCGGGTGATCGAGGGGTTGAGCACGCCTGCCGGCCCGGTGCGGTACAGCCTTGCGGGGCGCCCGCCCCCACGGGTGGTCATCCGCTCGGCGGAGACGAGAAAGCCCGGCGCGCTGGTCACCTTGCGGTGGAAGTTGCGCGGGTCGAGCTCGACTCCCCACACCGCCTCGTAGACCCGTCGCAACTCCCCGACGGTGAACTCCGGCTCGCAGAAGGCCGCGGCGAGCGGGGAGTACTCCAGTTTGGCCCGCGCCCGCTCCACCCCTTCGCGCAGGATCTGGGCGTGGTCGAACGCGAGCGGCTCGGCCTCGTCCAGTGCGGCTGCCACGTCCACCCACATCGCCTCGGCGGCATCCGTGCCGGCGCGCGGCTCGGGCAGGTCCGCCCCGAGCGCCATCCACGCCACCGAGACCACCCGGTGACGCGGATCCCGATGGGGCGCACCGAAGCTGGCCACCTGCTCCAGCACGATGTCGCCCGGCCCGATGCCGGTCTCCTCCTTCAGCTCACGGTATGCAGCCTCCTCAAGGTCCTCGTCGACGTGGACGAAGCCGCCCGGGAGGGCCAGTTCGCCCGCGAACGGCTCGAGGCCGCGCCTGACGAGCACCACCTGGAGCCGGTCACCACGCACGCTCAGCACGACGAGGTCGACCGTCACGTAGATCGGGGGATACCTCTTAGGCTCATCCATGACCCCATCTTTGTCGTCAATTTGACGAAAAACAACTCCAGCAATTATCGTCAAGGTGACATACCACAGAGGAGAAGATCATGGGTCGACGCGATGACGAGCAGAGGGGCGAGTTCACCGACCAGGCTCCGACCCTCGGGGTGAGCCTGGGGGTGCGGTACGGACGAATGGCCACCGGCCTGCTCCTGGGTCTGGCCTACGGGGAAGCGCGGGCCCTGGAGCTCGCCCGGCGCACCGCCGCCGGCCCGGTGCTGCGCGGTGGGGTCGGTGCCCAGCTGGCGGCATCCACCGCCGACTCCCTCATCCGCGCCCAGAGCCGACTCGACCTCGCCGGCCCCGTGCTCGACGAGGCCGACCAGGGTGTGGTCAAGGCCAGGGGGATCACGCCCGTTCTGTGGGACGGGCTCATCCGCTGGGGTGGCGCACAGGGCATGACCGACGGCATCGTCGGGCTCATCAGCCGGGCCGCCGATGACAGTTTCTTCGGCGGCTGGCTCGCCGGGCTGCCGGCCATGGCCGAGCGCCGCGGGAGCGCCCCGGCCACGGTCAAGGCGCTGACCATCGGCATCCCGGGCACGCCGGAGCGACCGGTGGGGACCAGCCACGGCTCGCACGGCCTCGTCCGCACTCTGCCCCTGGCCGCCCTGATCGTCAGCCACGTCGCAGAGGACCTGCCGCGCCGCGCTCTCGAGTCCTGCGCGCTCACCCACGGCGAACCGACGGCCATGTACGCGACGGGGGCGAGCGTCATGACCTTGGCCCACCACGTCATGACCGGGCACGGCCTCGAGGCTGGCTTGGCCTTCGCGAGCGAACTGCTCCTCGTCGAGGGGCCCCATCTCGTGCGCGACCGGTTCGAGGCCGTCCTGCGCTCGCGCGCCGATCAGCCGCGGTCACAGGGCCGCCTGCGGGCACTCACCCCCGACCGGAGCGCCCTGTCGGCCGCGGCCGGCGCGCTGTACGCCTTCGGCGAGGACCTCGAGGCGGACCTGGCGTTCATCACCGGATCCACGTCCGACCTGCCCGCCATGGGCGCTGTCCTCGGCGCCCTGCACGGGGTGGTGCGGGGCCCGGAGTCACTCGAGGCAGCCCGGCTCGCCCGCTGCGAGATGACCTGGCCGATGGAGGTGCTCGGTCGTGACCTGGGGCTGGTCCTGGCCGAGTGGCCCGCCGGCAGTGACGAGCGCCTTCCCCTGCCCGGATGGGCCAGGCGTTACCCGGCCTGAACGCCGGGCCGACCTGTGCTCGAAGTCGAGCGCAGAACCACAGCGATCTACCCCGACGAGAGGACACCTGCCATGAGAGTCACTTCACAGATCCGCCACCGCGCCGCCGGTGTCCTGCTCGCGCAGGCCTGCGGGGACGCGCTGGGCGTGCCCTACGAGTTCGCCGCCCCACCGCCTGGCGAGCCCGCGATGCTCGGCGGCGGCCTGGGCCCCTACGCGCCGGGGGAGTGGAGCGATGACACCCAGATGGCCATCTGTATCGCGCAGGTCGCGGCCACCGGGGTCGACCTGACCAGCGAAGGAGCCCTGGATGCCGTCGCCGAGGGCTTCTTCGGCTGGCTCGGCTCCGGGGCGAGCGATGTCGGCATCCAAACCCGTTCGGTGCTGCACGCGGCCACCACCGGGTCGGGCCGTCCGGCGGAGCGGCTGCGCGCCGCGGCCCGGCACCACTTCGACATGGGTGGACAGGCGGCCGGCAACGGAGCACTCATGCGCACCGGCATCGTCGCCCTGTCCGCGCTGAACGACCGGGATGCCGCCGCCGCGGCCGCCCGCGCGCTCGCGGAGCTCACCCACGCCGACCCCCTCGCCGGCGACTCGTGCGTCCTGTGGGGTGAGGCGATCCGGGTCGCGGTGCTCGAGGGACGGCTCGACGTCACCGGCGGTCTCGATCTGATCCCACCCGATCGTCGTGATCGTTGGGCCGAGGCCCTGACGCAGGCGCAGGAGCAGCCGCCGGGTACGTTCGCCCGCAACGGTTTCACCCTGACCGCGCTGCAGGCGGCCTGGGCGGCCATCCACACCACCCGCACCGGCGGTGAGGATGCCGGCCACCTCCCGCGGGCGCTCGGGGCCGCGGTGCGGGTCGGACACGACACCGACACCGTCGCGGCGATCGCCGGACAGCTCCTCGGGGCCCGCTACGGCGTCTCCGCAGTGCCCGCCCGGTGGCGGCGGGTCGTGCACGGCTGGCCGGGTCTGCGGGCCCGCGACCTGGTCGCCCTCGCGCTCGACACCGTCAACGGTGGTGGGCAGCCATCCCCGTAGCCATCTCGGCAGCGGATGGACTCCCACGACGACCGGATGCCGAGCCTGCGGCATCCGTGCTCTCCCGCCTCCCGCTCCCCCAGTGCAGGGGAGCCCTGTGGGATGCCGCCTGCGCGAGCTGGACGAGTGCGGGCGGGCGCGACTGAGCCGAGTTGAAAAGCCTGCGTGCCGAGAACGCCCGCCTGCGCGAACCTCTCAAACTCGCCGGCCCGGAGGCCGCACCTGCTCGCAGCGATCGCCGGACAGCTCCTCGGGGCCCCTCACGGCGCCTCTGCCGTGCCCGCCCTGCTCATCGCTCTCGGCGACAGCACGCGCGGCCTGTGGCAGTCGGAACCGGACCGGTCGCGGGCTACGCCTGCCAGGGGTCGATGAGTTCGACTCCGGTGTCGGCAAAGTGCTGGGTGTTGCGAGTCGCGACGGCGAAGTTCCGTGAGGCGGCGGTGGCGGCGATGTAGCCGCCGGTCGTGGGCAGTGGGCGTCCGACGGCGCGGGCTGTGACGGCCATCTGGGCGTAGCGGCGTGCCGCGTCCTGGTCGAAGGGGAGGATGCGGCCGGGGAACAGCGCGAGCAGGGCGTCGAGGGCTTGGGCGAGCCGGTCCTTCCTGGCTCCCGTAGGTAAGGCGCCGAGGCCGAACAGCACTTCGGCCAGCGTCACGCTCGACAGGTACAGGGTCTCGGTGGCCTGGTCGTTGAGCCACGACAGCACCCTGGCGTCGGGCTGAGGCCGCATCGCCTCGGAGACGACATTGGTGTCCAGAACGATCACGACGACGCCCTCAGATACGGGCCAGTCACGGGAGGGTCGGCGGCGTGGCAGGCGTCCGGTCACGCACCGCGTCGAGCGCGGCGATGTCGTCGTCGCTCAACGCGAGCTCCCGACCGAGCGAGGCGAGTGCATCGCCGAGCAGAACTCGGTGCTCCGGCACGACCGCGGCCGCAATGATCTCGCGCACCTCCGCCTCCGTGCTGCGGCCGTGCTTCGCCGCCTGCATCCGCAGCGCGCGGTGGACCTCATCGGGAAGGTTCCTCACGGTCAGAACTGCCATCACACACTCCTCTCCATGTCAATGACAGCATCTTATCAACGTGCAGTCACAGCCGAGCGGGGCCACAGGCGAGATGCTGTCGGGAGCGCGAAAGTCCGGACCCAGCTCTCTGGTCGCGACGGTCAACTACGCTGGATGCCGTGTCCGAGAACGTGCGCAGAGTCATCATCCTCGGAGCCGCCGGGCGCGACTTCCACAACTTCAACGTGACCTTCCGCGACGACCCCACCCACCGAGTCGTCGCCTTCACCGCGACCCAGATCCCCAACATCGACGGCCGCACCTACCCGCCGCAGCTCGCCGGGCCGCTCTACCCCGACGGCATCCCGATCGTCGCCGAGGCCGAACTGAGCGACCTCATCGCCCGGGAAGGGATCGACGAAGCGGTCTTCGCCTACAGCGACCTGCCGCACGAGGCCGTCATGCACCTGGCGTCGCGGTGCATCGCCGCCGGGGCCGACTTCCGTCTGCAGAGTGCTCGCAGCACGATGATCGCCAGCACGAAGCCGGTCATCGCGATCACCGCAGTGCGCACCGGGGTCGGCAAGAGCCAGACGACCCGCTACGTCTCGCAGATCCTGCGCGAAATGGGCAAGAAGGTTGTCGCGATCCGCCACCCCATGCCTTACGGCGACCTGGCCCGTCAGGTCTGCCAGCGTTTCGAGACCTATGCCGACCTCGACGCCCAGGACACGACGATCGAGGAGCGCGAGGAGTACGAGCCGCACATCGACAACGGCTTCGTCGTCTACGCCGGTGTCGACTACGAACAGATCATCCGGGCCGCCGAGCAGGAGGCCGACGTCATCCTCTGGGACGGCGGCAACAACGACCAGTCCTTCTACGTCCCGGACCTGCACATCGTCCTGGCCGACCCGCTGCGGCCCGGGGACGAGACCCGGTACCACCCGGGCGAGGCGAACGTGCGGATGGCCGATGTCGTCATCGTCAACAAGTGCGACTCGGCCCGCACGGAGGACGTCGAGGCGGTCGAAGCCTCGGTGCGCGCACTCAACCCGGATGCCGTCGTCTTGCGCGCCGACAGCCCGGTCACCCTCGAGGACGAGTCAGTGGTGTGCGGGAAGCGGGTCGTGGTCATCGAGGACGGGCCGACCCTGACCCACGGGTCGATGACCTTCGGCGCGGGAGTCGTTGCCGCCCGGGCCGCCGGGGCCGCGGAGATCGTGGATCCGGCTCCGTTTGCGGTGGGCTCACTCGTCGCGACGTACGCGAAGTACCCCAATGCCCGCGGCATCCTGCCTGCGATGGGCTATGGCCCGGCCCAGGTGCACGACCTCGAGGCGACGATTGCGGCGGTCGACTGTGACGCTGTGGTCTCTGGGACCCCGAGCGACATCACCCGGGTGCTGCGCGTCGACAAACCGATGGTGCGCGCCCGCTACGAGTTGCGCGAACAGCAGCCCGGCCGCCTCGAGGAGCACGTGCGCGCCCTGCTCGGCTGAAGGAGCAGTCATCGACCCACGAGTCGGCGTGTCCGTGACGAGTAGGCGTGCTGTGGCGGGCGGACTGGTAGCGCAGGCGCCTACTCGTGGCGCAGGGGAAGCCGGCTGAGTCACGAGTCGGCGTGTGCGTGACGAGTCGGCGCGCCCACCGCACATCTTGATGTGGCATCGACCCGGGGTGGATCCGAAGGGAACCCTTGACACCTGCCGCAGCCAGGCCCACGATGATCCGCGTTCATAACTGACCGAGCAGTCAACATCGGAGACTGTTGTGCCCAGGTGCACGCGCCTCCGGTGGATGCCGCGAGCGAACCGGGGGTGGTGAAACCCTATGGCTCGTCCCAGTGTCGAGGCGCAACGCCGGGAGCAGATCCTGCGTGCTGCTTGCGAGGTGATCGCCGACAAGGGGATCACCTCGCTGCGGGTGACCGACGTCGCCCGGCGCGCGCAGATCAGCACGGGCTCCGTGCACTACTATTTCGCGACCAAACATGACCTCATCCACGCTGCTTTCGAGTGGAACTTCACCCGCTCCTTGGCCCGGCGCGAGTCGGTCCTCGCCCGGCATGAGAACCCACTGGAACGGCTGCGCGCGATCGTCACTTCCTATCTGCGCCGGGACGCCGAGACGACTGCGGCCTGGCATGTCTGGGCGCAGACCTGGGTCGAGGCACTGCACGACGGCGACCTCAGGGAGCTCAACGAACGGGTCTACGGGCAGTGGCGCTCGATGATCACGCAGATCGTCCGGGACGGACAGGACAGAAACGTCATCGTCGAGGGTGACCCGGTACTGCTGGCCGATGTCCTCATCAGCACCATCGACGGCTTGGCCATCCAGTCGCTCGTCGGTCCGGGATACATGACCCAGGCCCGGGTCCGGGCGGTCTGCGCGCACCTCGTCGCCTCGCTGTCGACGGCTGCGGACACCGACCGGCCCGGACATGAGGGGACGTCAGGGCAGGAGCGCGCCACCAACCTCCGTGGTTTGGACGTCACCAACCTCGGTGGTCAGAACACGTAGTGGTCAGAACACGTAGTGCTCAGAACACTTAGCCTTGGGTTATGGACCTGGGCCTGGACTTCGGCACGACCTTCACCGTCGTCGCCCACGCCGACCGCGGCAACTACCCTGTCGTCGGTTTCTTCGACGCAGACGGCGATGCCCACGACCACTTCCCGAGCGTGGTCGCCGACGACGGCGGCACCCTCGCATACGGGTTCTCCGCGCTCGAGGCGGCGCGGCGGGGCGCTCCGGTGCTGCGCTCGTTCAAACGGTCCCTTTCCCAGCCCTCGCTGAGCCCACACACGACGGTCGCCATCGGTCACCGCGCGGTCACCGTCCTGGAGCTCATGACGGGGTTCTTCACCGCGTTGCGGGAGGCGTTGCACAGCGAGTCCACCGTCTCAGGATTCCCGGTGACGCAGGCCCGCACGGTGCTCGGCGTCCCGGCCCAGGCACACAGCGCTCAACGCTTCGTGACCCTGGAGGCATGTCGCCTGGCGGGGTTCGATGTCATCGGGATGGTCAACGAGCCGTCCGCGGCGAGTTTCGAATTCGCTCATCGGCAGGCTCGCTCGGTCACCTCACGGCGCAACCTCGTCATCGTTTACGACTTCGGGGGCGGGACTTTCGACGTCTCCCTCGTCCTGCTGGACGGGAAGCGTCATGAGGTGCTGGACTCCTTCGGGGTCAACCGGCTTGGCGGCGATGACGTGGATGAGGCCCTTGCGCTCCTCACGTTGTCCTCCGCCGGAGGATCTCGAGCCGACCTGTCCGACGCCGAGTGGCAGAGCCTCCTCGCCGAGTGCCGCGAGGCCAAGGAGAAGATCAGCCCGCAGACCCGGCGAGTCGTCGTCGAGGCACCTTCTCGGGCCTCGGCGCGCCCGGAGCTTCGCACCGTCGACATCGGCGACTTGTATGCGGCGGTCACCCCACTCGTCGAGGCCACCATCAGCGCGATGGAGCCCCTCGTTGCGGCGCTGCCCGCCCGTCAGGGCGCCGATGACGCCGACGCCGACGCCCTCGCCGGTGTCGCCGGCATCTACCTCGTGGGCGGCGCGAGCGCACTGCCGCTCGTTCCCCGGGTGTTGCGCGCTCGATTCGGGCGAAGGGTCCATCGGGCACCACTGCCTGGCGCCTCGACCGCAGTCGGCCTGGCCATCGCCGCGGACAAGGCAGCAGGCTTCTCGCTGACGGACCGGCTCTCCCGTGGCTTCGGGGTCTTCCGGGAGCAGGAGGGCGGCGCTGCTGTCTCCTTCGACCCACTCCTTGACCGCTCACTGGTTACCGTCGACACCTCCGCCGGTGGTTCGCAGGGTGCGGAGGTGGTGGTGACTCGCCGCTACCGGGCGGCGCACAACATCGGCTGGTTCCGATTCGTCGAGTACGCCTCGGTGGATCAGGAGGGGGTGCCTCGGGGAGACCTTGTGCCTCGCGGCGAGATCGTCTTCCCCTTCGACGCGGCACTCCAGCATGACGCGCAGCCACAGCACGGCAGCGCCGATACGGGCACCGCGGGCGAGTCGAGTTCCCCCCGCTCGGGGCTGCGCGCCATACCGGTCGTGCGACGCGGCGACGGTCCCCTCAGCGACGGTCCCCTCATTGAGGAGCGCTACTCCGTCGGTGCTGACGGGATCATCGCCGTCGCCATCGAGGACCTGACGACGGGCTACCGCCAGGAGGCCGTCCTGCGTCCGTGAGCTCACGGACGCCCAGCCCGTGACCCTTCACCTGCGGTTCCCCGCACGTAACAGCTCACTTGCGCCGCCGCCGCCGTTCTCTCGCCGAGCCGACCCACGCGGTGAGCAGCAGGGTCACGACGAAGGCGGCGACGATCACGAGCGTCGCGCGCTTGACCCCGATGACATACAGCGGCAGGGCGAGGAGGAGGTGCACGCCCTGCATTATCCGGTCCGTTCCGGTGGCTGGATGACACCGGGGTCGGGGCCGCGCCCCCGATGTGCGAGGACCCGTGGATCCTCAACTCACCCAACGGCAGGCCGACCACCGACCGGACACCCGCTGGGCGCCTGCCGCACACCCACAGGCCACCCGGAAGACACCCACCGGAGAACGTTCCCCGCAATACTCGCCAGTCACCGTGATCCCGTGACAGTCTCGGCAGGTGCACACGTTCTCGCGGATCGCCGTCGTCAACCGAGGTGAGGCCGCCATGCGGCTCATCCACGCCGTCCGGGACCTCAACGCGGCCGCCCCCAACAGCCAACGGATCGACGTCGTCGCCCTGCACACCGAGGGTGAGCGCACGGCGATGTTCGTCCGCGAGGCCGACATCGCTTATGACCTTGGCCCGGCCGCGAACCGGCCCTATCTGGACCATGCCCTCCTCGAGCGGGCTCTGCGAGACACCGGGTCCGACGCGGCCTGGGTGGGCTGGGGATTCGTGGCAGAGGACCCGGCATTCGCCGACATGTGTGCCCGGATCGGCGTCACCTTCATCGGCCCGAGCGGCGATGCGATGCGCCGCCTCGGCGACAAGATCGGCTCCAAGCTCCTCGCCGAGGAGGTCGGGGTCCCCGTCGCGCCGTGGAGCCGCGGCGGGGTGGACACCCTTGAGGAGGCCACCCAAGCCGCTGCCCGGATCGGCTACCCGCTCATGCTCAAGGCCACTGCTGGTGGCGGAGGTCGCGGAATCCGCAAGGTGAACTCGGACGCCGAGCTCGAGGCGGCATACCAGCTGACCCGTGATGAGGCCCAGCGGGCCTTCGGTTCCGGCGTCGTCTTCCTCGAGAAGCTCGTCACCGGCGCTCGGCACGTCGAGGTGCAGGTCATCGCCGACGGTCAAGGCAACGCGTGGGCGATCGGGGTCCGGGACTGCTCGGTCCAGCGACGCAACCAGAAGGTGATCGAGGAGTCCGCCTCTCCGGTGATGACCGTCGAGCAGGCCCAGATCCTCAAGGACAGTGCCGAGCGACTCGCCATCGCGGTGGGGTATTCCGGCGCTGGCACCGTCGAGTTCCTCTTCCAGCCCCAGGACGGCACCTTCGCCTTCCTCGAGGTCAACACCCGCCTCCAGGTCGAGCACCCGATCACCGAGGACGTGACCGGCACCGACCTCGTCCGGCTCCAGATCCACGTGGCCGGCGGTGGTCGGCTGGAGGGGGAGCGACCGGCCCAGCGCGGCCACGCCCTCGAGGCCCGGCTCAACGCCGAGGACCCCGATCGGGACTTCGCGCCAGCCCCAGGGCGGATCGCCCACCTCGAACTTCCGAGCGGACCTGGGATTCGGGTGGACACCGGCGTCGCCGAAGGAGACACCATCCCCGCGGACTTCGACTCGATGATCGCCAAGATCATCGCGTGGGGCCCCACCCGTGACGATGCCCTGGCTCGGCTGCGTCGCGCCATGGCGGAGACAACTGTCGTCATCGACGGCGGTGCGACGAACAAGTCCTTCATCCTCGACCTGCTCAACGAGCAGGCCGTCATCGACGGCAGCGCCGACACCGGGTGGATCGACCGGGTCCGGGCCGGCGGGGGGCTGGTCAACCACACGCACTCCGGGATCGCGCTCGTCGCTGCCGGGATCGCCGCCTATGAGGACACCGAGGCCTTCGAACGGGCCCGCCTGCTCGAGACTGCCCGTGGAGGGCGCCCACAGACCCGCCACGATGTCGGGACACCGGTCGACCTCACCCTGCGCGGTGCGGCATACCGGGTGGTCGTGCTGCGCATTGGGCCACAACGTTTCCGGGTTGACATCACCGGCGCTGGGGAGGGCAGCGCCGAGGTCGAGATCGATCGGCAGAGCACGTATGCCGCCCGCCTGACTCTCGGGGGGGTTTCGCACCGCCTCGTCACCGCGACCCACGGCCCCGTCCAGCTCGTCGAGGTCGACGGTGTCATGCACCGGGTCAGCCGGGACGAGGGTGGCGTGCTGCGCTCGCCGGCCCCTGCCCTGGTCGTGGCCACTCCGGTCGGTGTCGGCGATCTCGTCGAGGAGGGCGCACCGGCCATCGTTCTGGAGTCAATGAAGATGGAGACCGTGCTGCCGGCCCCGTTCACCGGGACCGTCCGGGAGCTCCTCGTCAGTAGCGGCAGCCAGGTCGAGACTGGCGCCCCGTTGCTGCGGATCGACCCCGTGGAGGACGAGGCGGACGACTCTGGGCAGGCCGGGGCGGCGGCCGAAGCCGAGGCGGTGGACCTCGAGCTCGCTGCGGTGACTGACGATGACGGGATCGAGCGAGCCCGCACCGACCTGATTGCCATGCTGCTCGGCTATGACCTGGACCCCGACGACGAGGGCGGTCCGTTGCAGCGCTACGTGGCCGGGCGTCGGGCCCGGGTCGAAGCCGGGACCCTGCCGTTGGCCGAGGAGATCGGCCTGCTCGGGGTGTTCGCGGACTTCGCCGAGCTCTCCCGGAACCGCCCAGCAGGCGACGACGAGCGGCTCGAACTCCAGGTGCACAGCCCCCGGGAGCACGTGCACACCTATCTGCAGAGCCTCGACGTCGAGCGGGGCGGGCTGCCTGAGGGGTTCCGGGTGCGGCTCGCCCGGGTCCTCGCGCACTACGGCATCACCACCCTCGATCGCACCCCGGAGCTGGAGCAGGCGGTCTTCCGGCTCTTCCTCACCCAGCAGCGCACCGTCCCCGACCTCGCGTTGGCCACGACGATCCTGCGACTCTGGCTCGCCGAACCCCCACCGGCCGACGGGCTCGGTGAGGCGGCTCGGGAGGTCTTGAGCCGTCTCATCGTCGCCACCCAGCTGCGCTTCCCCCTGGTCGGGGAGCTCGCTCGCTCGGTCCGGTTCCACTGGTTCGACCAGCCGCTCGTGGACGCCGACCGGGAGGCTGTACTGTCGCGGGTCGGCCCGGAGATCGAGGAACTGGCGGCTATGCCACCGTCGGCTGAGCGGACGAGACGGATGGACGCGCTGGCCGGCATCCCCGAGCGGATCGTGTCCTTCCTCGGCGCCCGGCTGCAACACGGCATACCGGCCAGTGAGCCGATGCTCGCCGTCTTGCTCCACCGGCACTACCACGAGCACGGGCTCGTCGCGATCCGCGAGTATGCCGTCGACGGTCGCCCGTTCGCCTGCGCGGACTACGTCCTCGACGACCGGCCCACCCACTTGGTGAGCACCCTCGCCCGGTTCGACGAGGTGAGCCCCAATGGCCCGCTGGCTGCGACCCTGGCCAGCGAGATCGCCTCCCGCGACTCCGGTAGCCAGGGAGTCCTCGACATCTATCTGTTGTGGAACGAGGCTCCCGAGTCCGCCGACGAGGCTGAGCGGATCCTCGCCGAAACGTTCGCCGCGTTGCCCGTGGCCAGCGCGGTTCGCAGGCTGGCGATCGGCATCGTCTGCGCCGGGCGCGATGTCGACTACGTGACCCTGCGCCCCGCCGGTGACGGCACCCTCGACGAAGATCGACTCGTGCGCGGGGTCCACCCCATGGTGGGCCGCCGGCTGTCGATGTGGCGGTTGCGCAACTTCGCCCTGAGCCGACTCGATGCGCCCACCGACGTCCTGCTCTTCCACGCCGCAGCCAGTGACAACCCGGCGGACCAGCGCCTGGTGGCGCTGGCCCAGGTGCGGCAGTTCTCGGTCGCTCGGGACGCCTCGGGGCAGATCACCGCGCTACCCCACCTCGAGCGGGCGATCGCGAACTGTCTCGAGGCGATTCGACGGGCCCGCGCAGCTCAGGGGGCCGCGGCCTCCCGGCTCGACATGAACCACGTGTGGCTGCACGTGTGGCCCCCGGTAGACGTGGACCTCGACCAGCTCACCGCCTTGCAGGATCGGATTGCGCCGTTGACCGCGGGCGCAGGGATCGAGGAACTCCTCATCGAGGGTCGGTTGCGTGACGACGACGGCAGCGAGGCCCCCATCGTGGTGCGTTTCGCCGGCGCACCAGGCTCGGGGATCGCGATGAGCGTCGAGGGGCCGCCAACTGAGCTGCTCAGCCCCCTCGACGACTACGACGAGAAGGTCCTGCGGGCGCGCCGTCGCGGAGTGGTCTACCCCTACGAGCTCGTCTCCATGGTGGCCGGACCCGACGGCCGGGCCACCGAGCTCGACCTTGACGAAGGCGGACGACTGGTCGAGGTCGACCGGCCTTTCGGGCAGAACTCGGCCGGCCTGATCTGCGGACTGGTCTCCACCCCGACCGCTATCCACCCCGAGGGGATCACCCGGGTCCTGCTGTGCGGTGACCCTCTCAAAGCCCTGGGCGCTGTCGCGGAGGCCGAGTGCTCTCGGATCATCGCCGCCATAGATCTGGCCGAGGAGATGGGGGTTCCTCTCGAGTGGTTCGCGTTGTCCGCCGGTGCCCGGATCTCCATGGACTCCGGCACCGAGAACATGGACTGGATCGCCCGGGCCCTGAAACGGATCATCGAGTTCACCCAGGCCGGTGGGGAGATCAACGTGGTCGTCGCCGGGATCAACGTCGGCGCTCAGCCCTACTGGAATGCCGAGGCGACGATGCTGATGCACACCAAGGGCATCCTCGTGATGACTCCGGAGTCGGCAATGGTCCTCACCGGGAAACAGTCCCTCGACTTCTCCGGTGGGGTCAGCGCCGAGGACAACTTCGGCATCGGGGGCTATGACCGGGTCATGGGCCCCAACGGTCAGGCGCAGTACTGGGCCAGGAACCTCTCCGGAGCCTTCCAGGTGCTCCTCGACCACTACGACCACACCTGGGTCACTCCCGGTGAGGCCGGGCCGCGCCGCCGGGTGAGCACCGACCCACCCGACCGGGACATCACCACATACCCGCACGACCCGGTCGACAGCGGGTTCACCAGCGTCGGTGACATCTTCTCTGCCGTGACGAACCCGGACCGCAAGAAGGCGTTCGACATGCGCACCCTCATGCGGGCCGTCACTGACCAGGACTTCCCGATGGTCGAACGCTGGAAGGGGATGGCCGACGCCGAGACCGCCATCGTCACTGACGCCCACGTCGGTGGTTTCCCGGTGTGCCTGCTGGGGATCGAGTCCAAGGCCGTTCCGCGGCGCGGGTTCCCGCCCACGGACGGGCCGGATACCTATACGGCCGGCACCCTGTTCCCCAAGTCGTCGAAGAAGACGGCTCGGGCCATCAACGCTGCCTCGGGTAATCGCCCCCTGGTCGTCCTGGCGAACTTGTCCGGCTTCGACGGGTCTCCAGAGTCGATGCGTGCCCTCCAGCTCGAGTATGGCGCGGAGATCGGCCGTGCGGTGGTGAACTTCACCGGTCCGATCGTCTTCGTTGTCGTCTCCCGATACCACGGAGGCGCGTTCGTCGTCTTCTCCAAGGCACTCAACCCGTCAATGACCGTGCTCGCGGTCGAAGGCTCGTTCGCCTCGGTCATTGGCGGAGCTCCGGCGGCTGCGGTCGTCTTCGCCCGCGACGTCGATGCCCGCACCGCCAAGGACGCGCGAGTCACCGCCCTGCGCGAGCGGCTCGCGGGCGCCTCGGGCGCACGCGCCGCGGCGCTGGCCGAGGAGTTGGAGGCAACCCGGGCCAGCGTGCGAGCCGAGGTTCTGGGTACGGTCGCGGCGGAGTTCGACGGGGTGCACTCGATCCACCGCGCGGTCCAGGTCGGCTCCGTGGACGAGGTCATCACCGCGCAGACGCTGCGCAGCCGGATCATCGAGGCCCTGGCGGGGTGAGCGTCACCGGGCTTGTCCTGGCTGCCGGCGCGGGTCGGCGGATGGGCGGGCCCAAGGCGCTGCTCACCGCCTCCGTGGGTGGGCGCACCTTCGTCGAGACCGCTGTCGCACAGCTGTATGCCGCGGGCCTGACTCGGGTCGTCGTCGTCACCGGCGCCGCGGGCGAGGACGTCGGCGCCGTCGCGCAGCGGGCCGGGGCGCAGGTCGTTCCCTGCCCGCAGTGGACGCAGGGGATGGGGGCCTGCCTGCGCGCTGGACTGGCGTGGGTGCAGTCCTGCGACCCCGATGCCGACGCCGTCCTGGTAACCCTCGTCGACCTCCCCGACGTCGCAGCTCCGGTGCATCGACGGGTGTTGGGGGTGCTCGAGGCGGGGTCAGGAACCGCCGAGCGCAGCGCGGTGCTGGCGCGGGCGGCATACCACGGTGTACCTGGGCACCCCGTCCTCATGGGCCGAGACCACTTCGATTCAGCGGCCGACTCTGCGATCGGCGACCGAGGCGCCAGGGACTACCTGGCAACCCGTCCGGTCATCCTCGTCGAGTGCTCCGACCTCGCCACCGGAGCGGATGTGGACACGCCCGGGGAGCTGTCGAGCCGCTGATGCGGTGAGCGCACGCGGGTGGGCATCGTAGATGCGTGCCTTGAACAGGTGATCCTTGTCACCTTCCACGGCGGCGACAAGGATTGCAGGACACTGTGCCCTCCCTGGGGTTCTCCCTTGAGTTGCGCCCTCCCTTGAGAAGGAGTCATTGATGACGCGGATCACCGTCACCGTCGACGGAGTGAGGTACTCCGACGAGGTCGAGCCTCGCACCCTGCTCGTGCACTACCTGCGGGAGACCGTGGGCAAGACCGGAACGGTCGTTGGTTGCGACACGAGCAACTGCGGCGCGTGCACCGTCCACCTGGATGGGCGCAGCGTCAAGTCCTGCAACGTCCTCGCCGTCCAGGCCGACGGGCGTGCGGTGACCACGATCGAGGGGCTGGCCGGAGTCGGCGAGCTGCACCCGATGCAACAGGCCTTCCACGAGCACCATGCGCTGCAGTGTGGCTACTGCACCCCGGGGATGATCATGCAGGCACTCGATGTCCTCAAGGACAACCCCGCGCCGTCCGAGGCTCAGATCCGTGAGGGCCTGGAGGGCAACATCTGCCGGTGTACCGGCTACCACAACATCGTCAAGGCAGTCGCCGCCTGCGCCTCGACGATGGTCGGCGCGAAAGCGGGTGAGTGAGGTGAGCACAGTCGACGAGCGTCCCATCAGCGAGATCGGCAAGTCCCGCACCCGCAAGGAAGACGCGCACCTGATCACCGGACGCACCAAGTGGACCGACAACATCACCGTGCCCGGCATGGTCCACCTGGCCATGGTCCGCAGCCCCTTCGCGCACGCGACGGTGACAAGCATCGACACTGCGGCGGCCAAGGAGGCCCCCGGAGTCTTCGGGGTCTACACCGCCGCCGATTTCCCCGACGGGATCGGTGCCTGCGCCAACGCCTGGCCGCTCACCCCCGATCAGGTCACCCCCGACCACCTGCCCCTGGTCGTCGAGCACGTCGCGAGCGTCGGGGAGATCGTCGCCGTCGTCGCCGCCCGCGACGTTGCCTCCGCTCGGGATGCCGCCGAACTCGTCGACGTCGACTACGAGGAGCTGCCTGCGGTCACCGACGGCAAGGAGGCCCTCAAGGACGAGGTTCTGGCCCACCCGGACAAGGGCACGAACAAGTCCGCCTTCTGGCAACTGGATTCCAAGGCCCAAGGCAGCGGCGGGGACATCGAGGAGGCTATCGCCACCGCCCGGGAGAGCGGCATTCTCCTCGAGCGTGAGTACCGCCAGCAACGGCTTATTCCCTCGTTCATGGAGCCGCGCTCGACCGTCGTCGACCCCACCGGCGACCAGATCGTCATCTGGTCGGCCACCCAGATTCCGCACATCCTGCGCTTCCTCGTCGCCGCGACGACCGGGTTGCCCGAGAGCAAGATCCGGGTCATCGCCCCCGACGTCGGTGGTGGCTTCGGCGGCAAGCTGCAGACCACGCCGGAGGAGTTCATCACTCTCGCGGTCGCTCGCCGGCTCGGCAAGCCAGCCAAGTACACCGAGACCCGCTCGGAGTCGATGATGTCGGCCCACCACGGCCGGGACCAGTACCAGAAGATGACCCTCGCCGCGACCAAGGACGGAACGGTCACCGGCCTCAAAGTCGACCTCATCGCGAACATCGGTGCCTATGTGGCCATCGTCGGTGGTGGGGTGCCGGTGCTGGGTGCGTGGATGTACAACTCGATCTACAAGTTCCCCGCCTACCAGTTCAACTGCCAGACCGTGCTAACGAACACCGCCTGGGTCGACGCCTATCGCGGCGCCGGGCGGCCCGAGGCGAGCTACGCCATCGAGCGGATCATGGACGAGCTCGCGGCCGAGGTCGGCGTCGACCCGCTTGCCATCCGGGAGCAGAACTGGATCAAGCACGAGGAGTTCCCGTTCGCCACGGTCGCCGGGATGACCTACGACTCCGGCAACTACGAGGCCGCGACCGCCAAGGCCAAGGAGCTCTTCGGCTACGACGAGCTGCGCGCTGAGCAGCAGCGCCGCCGGCAGTCCGGCGACCCGGTCCAGCTCGGTATCGGGGTCTCCACCTTCACCGAGATGTGCGGCCTGGCGCCCTCCCGGATCCTCGGCCAGCTCGGCTACGGCGCCGGCGGCTGGGAACACGCGAGCATCCGGATGCTGCCCACCGGCAAGGTCGAGGTGGTCACCGGGATTAGCCCGCACGGCCAGGGCCACGAGACCGGCTTCTCCCAGATCGTCGCCGACCGGCTCGGGGTCCCCTTCGAGGACGTGCAGATCCTGCACGGGGACACCGGGATCGCGCACAAGGGTCTGGACACCTACGGCTCGCGCAGCCTCGTCGTCGGCGGGGAGGCCGTCGTGCGGGCTGCGGACAAGGTCATCGAGAAGGCCCGGGCTTTCGCCGCGCACCTGCTCGAGGCCAACGTCGACGACCTCGAGTTCGAGGCCGGACGGTTCACCGTCAAGGGCACCGACAAGGGCATGGGCATTGGTGAAGTGGCGCTGGCGACTTTCGCCTCGCACAACTACCCCGAAGGCCTCGAACCCGGCATCGACGCCGACGCGACCTTCGACCCGGTCAACTTCTCCTTCCCGCACGGCACTCACCTGTGCGCGATGGAGATCGACACCCAGACCGGCCAGGCGAGCATGCGCCGGTACGCGTGTGTCGACGACGTGGGGCAGATCATCAACCCCCTGCTCGTCGAGGGGCAGGTGCACGGCGGGCTCGTCCAAGGCATCTCCCAGGCGCTGTGGGAGGAGGCGGTCTACGACGAGAACGGAACCCTGGTCACCGGCTCCCTCGTGGACTACACCCTGCCGACGGCGGCCGACACGATCTCGTTCCTCACCGGGACCACGAGCACGCCGAGCACGACGAACTCCTTGGGCACCAAGGGTGTGGGGGAGGCCGGGACCATCGCCAGCACCCCGGCGGTGGTCAACGCGGTTGTCGACGCGCTGCGCCCGATGGGAATTCACGACATCCAGATGCCGTGTACCCCGCAACGGGTGTGGCGAGCTATCCAGGACGCGACGAAGGGAGCGGGCCAGTGATCCCCGCGGCATTCGACTATGTGGCCCCGACCACGCTCGAGGAGGCCCTAGCCGCCCTCGGCGACGGTGAGGACGTCAAGGTCCTCGCCGGGGGGCAGTCCCTCCTGCCGGTGCTCCGGCTGCGCCTCAACGCCCCGGAGAAGGTCGTCGACCTCGGCCGGATCGATGCCCTGCGCGGCATCACCGACGACGGCGACGCGATCATCCTGGGCGCGATGACCGCGTACTGCGACATCGTCGGCAACCCGCTCGTCAGCGAGCACGCAGCCCTGCTCGACTCGGCGGTGGCGACCATCGCCGACCCGCAAATCCGCCACCGGGGCACCATCGGCGGCTCGGCCGTGCATGCGGACCCGGCCGGTGATATCGCCGCCCCACTACTCGCACTTGGTGCCCAGTTCGTCATCGCCGGCACCGGTGGCACCCGCACCGTGGCGGCTGCGGACTTCTTCGAGGGCCTGTTCACCACCGCGGTCGGGGAGGACGAGATCCTCACCGCGATTCGGGTGCCCAAGCACACCGGCTGGGGCGGGCACTACGAGAAGTTCGTCCGCACCGCCCAGCAGTGGTCGATCGTGGCCGTTGCGGCGACCGTGCGGGTCGAGAACGGCGCCATCGCCCAGGCGAAGATCGGCCTGACGAACATGGGGGCCACCCCGGTATGCGCTGCCGGCGTTGAGGCCGCCCTCAGCGGGGTCTCCGCGTCTGACGGCACCGCGATTGTCGCGGCGTGCGCTTCGGCTGGTGACGGGACGAATCCTCCGAGCGACCTCAACGGTGACGCCGACTACCGACGCCACCTCGCCGGCGTGCTCACCGGCCGGGCCGTGACCGCAGCGGTCGGAGGCTGATCGGGCGTGGAGCTGACCCACGACTTCACCGTCCCGGCCTCGCTCGAGGAGACCTGGTCGACCTTCATGGACCTCGAGCGGGTCGGGGGGTGTTTCCCCGGCGCCCAGGTCACCTCGGTCACCGACGAGGGGTTCGCTGGCACAGTGAAGGTCAAGCTCGGCCCGATTGCGTTGCTGTATGCCGGATCCGGGTCCTTCCTCGAGCGTGACGACGAGGCCCATCGTGCGGTTATCGAGGCCAAAGGCAAGGACAAGCGCGGCAACGGCACGGCCGGCGCGACTGTGACGATCCAGCTGGCGCCCGCGGGGGACGGCACCCGGGTCGACGTGGCGACGGCGTTGTCGATCACCGGCAAGCCGGCGCAGTTCGGCCGGGGCGTCATGCAGGACGTCTCGGACAAGCTTCTCCTGCAGTTCGTCACGTGTATCGAGGGTCAGTTCGCTCCGACCGCTGCCACTCCGACCGCTGCCGCTCCAACCGCAGCCACTCCGGCTGCTCCCACTCCGGAGGCGGCTGGGGCAGCGACTGGTGCCTCCGCACCGGCCGCGACACCGCTGCCCCGCCCGGGACGTGCACCAGAGGCGGACGACTCGATCGACCTCGGTGCCACTGTGTTGCCGGTGCTCATCAAGAGCTACGCGCCGCACGTCATCGGGGCGCTACTCGCGATCGCCCTCGGCTACCTCCTCGGCAGGCGTCGCCGACGCTGAGCGGCTCCCCATCCGCCACGAGTAGGCGTCTCCACCACGAGTAGGCGTGCCGTGACGCGCCGAGTCGTCACGGACACGCCTACTCGTGGTGCTGGTCGGCGTGACGCCCCGACGTGCTGGTCGGCGTGCCGCCCCGACCTTCACAGGATCGGCACATCCTGCCCGCGCGGGTTTCACCAGCCCGCCTCTAGCGTGAATGCCATGATCAGCCCGAGTGCGTCACCGGTCGGCTCGAGCATCCTCGTCGTCGAGGACGAGCCGATCATCAACCAGGCGATTACCGACCGGTTGCGCGGCGAGGGCTTCACCGTGCACCAGGCCTACGACGGCCCCGGTGCGGTCGCCCAGCACGCCGAGCACGCCCCCGACCTCGTCGTCCTCGACGTCATGCTGCCCGGCTTCGACGGGCTCGAGGTGTGCCGACGCATCCAGGCCGCCCGCCCCACCCCGGTGCTCATGGTCACCGCGCGCGACGACGAGACTGACCTCCTCGTCGGCCTCGGGGTCGGCGCCGACGACTACCTGACCAAGCCCTTCTCCATGCGCGAACTCGTCGCCCGGGTGCGTGCCCTGCTACGCCGGGTCGAGCGTGCCGCGGCCCTGGCGGCATCCCCACAACCGGTGAAGGCCATCGGGGACCTGCGCCTCGACCTGGCCACTCGCCGCGTGAGCATCGCCGGCGAACAGGTGCACCTGACCCCGCTGGAGTTCGACCTGCTCGCCACCCTCGCCCGCACCCCGGATGTCGTGTGCCCTCGCGAGCAGCTCATGGAGCAGGTGTGGGGCTGGTCCGAGGCGAGCGGCACCCGGACACTGGACTCACACATCAAGAGCTTGCGCGCCAAGATCGGTGCCGGGGCGATCCGTACCGTCCACGGCGTGGGCTATGCGCTGCAGGAGCCGTCATGACCCAGAGGCGACCGCTGGACGCCCTCGGTTCGATCAAGGTCAAGCTCGGTGTGCTCGTCGCCGCGAGCATCGTCACCGCAACCGTCGTGGCCGCCATCGGCACCCGCAACGGTGTCTCCGGGTGGATCAGCGCACCGGTCACCCTCGTCGCTGCCCTGGCCCTGACCCAGTGGCTCGCGCGTGGAATGGTCTCCCCGTTGCTGGAGATGACCTCGGCAGCCAGTGCCATGGCCGGCGGCGACTATGGGCAACGCGTCACGGCGACCTCCCAGGACGAAGTCGGCGAGCTCGCCCGGGCCTTCAACACGATGGCGGGCGATCTCGCCGACGCCGACGCCCAACGCCGGGCCCTCATTGCCACTGTCTCGCATGAGCTGCGCACCCCGCTCACTGTGCAACGCGCTCTGCTGGAGAACCTCGTTGACGGCGTGATACGACCCGATGACGAGCAGCTGTCCGCCGCACTGGCCCAGTCGCAGCGGCTCGGCGACCTCGTCGCGGATCTGCTCGACCTGTCTCGGGTCGACACCGGCGTCCGCGACCTGCGCCTGACCCGGGTCGATGTGGCCCGGCTGCTGCGTCGGGCCATCGCGGAGGCTGAGGTCGCCGGGCGATCAGTGAGCCACCTGCTCAGCGTCGAACCGGAGGATCTGGTCGTACTGGTCGACGAGGCCCGGCTGGCTCAGCTCGTGGTGAACCTGCTCGACAACGCCAACCGGCACAGTCCGCCGGAGGGGCAGGTCCGGCTCATTGCGCGGGCCGGTGACGCCCCGGGTGACTCCTGGAGTCTCGAGGTCGTCGACGAGGGCCCGGGTATCCCGGCCGACCGGGTCGATGCCGTCTTCCGCCGGTTCGGTGGCGGCGACGACTCCGCAGGAGGGACCGGTCTGGGTTTGGCCATCGCACAGTGGGTCGCCCAGCTGCACGGTGGCCGCATCCAGGTTGTCCCTACGCCACCTGGTCAGCGGGGGGCGCACCTCAGGGTCGACCTGCCGGTCGAGCCCGCGAGCCGGGCTACCACGCTCTCGATCTCCATGACGTCCACGACCGCTCTGATGTCCGCGCCGCTCCTGGCATCCGCGCCCTCCTCGAAGGAGAACATGACCGCCACGACCGCGCCCCCGCCCACCCACCCGCCCGTGAGCGGACCGCTCCATCGCGCATCCGCGCCGGCGCAGCCAGGCACAGCGATCGCGATGGTTGGTCGCGCCCAGGGGAGCTTCGTCGACGCGATGTTCGGGCCCGTGTGGCCCGAGAACGACTCGCGGCCACGCCCCAGGCTGGTCCTCGGCGCCCTCGGAATCGGTGCCCTCGCCGCAGTCGTCGTCCCCTACCGCAGTGTCGGAGTGGGTATGTTCGTCATGCTGCTCGCTGCGGCCGCCGTCATCCACGCACCGGTCCGGCGGCGTCGTAGCACGTGGTTCCTCACCTGCCTGGCGGTCTGCGTGGCGCTGGCCTCACTCGTCGTGCTGCGCGCCGACGTGACCCTGGGTTTCCTCGGTGTCCTCACCGCCGCGGTCCTTACGGCGAGCAATCTTGTGTCCGCTCGTTCTGTCACCGCCGTGGCGCTGGCCCCGGCATGCTGGACGGCGGCCGGTGTGCGCGGGCTGCCGCTGCTCGCTCGCACCCTGGCCGCCGCTCGCAGGCTGTCCGGAATCTACCCGGTGTTGCGCACCGCAGGCATCTCCCTCGTCGCGCTCGTCCTGTTCGGTGGACTCTTCGCCTCGGGTGACGCCATCTTCGGCTCCTGGGTCTCCGCGCTCATCCCTGACCTGGGGTGGAGCGAGCTCATCGTGCGCTCCTTTACCGGGTTCGTCGTCGCCGGGATCACCCTGACCGGGGCCTATCTCGCGCTCAACCCACCCCGCATCGGTGACCTCTCCGTGCCGCTCGGGAGCCCGCTGCGCCGACGCTACGAGTGGCTTACGCCCCTGCTCGTCGTCAGTAGCGTCTTCCTGCTCTTCCACATCGCCCAGGCCACCGCCATGTGGGGCGGGCACGACTACGTGCAGCGCACCGCCGGGCTGACCTACGCGCAGTACGTCCACCAGGGTTTCGGGCAGCTCACCGTGGCGACCCTGCTCACCCTGCTCGCCGTCGGGCTCGCGATCCGCGCTGCGGCGGGAGCCTCGTCCAAGGACACGTCAGCACTGCGGGCGGCGGTTACCCTCCAAGGGGTGCTTACGCTCGGAGTCGTCGCCTCGGCGCTGTTCCGGATGGCCGCCTACCAGGAGGCTTACGGCTATTCGACCATGCGCGTCTTCGTCGACGGCTTCGAGGCCTGGCTCGGGCTACTCGTCGTCCTCGCCGTCCTCGCCGCGTGGTTGCCGCGCAGTCGCGCCTGGAGTGCCCGATCAGCCCTGATGAGCGGCGCACTGCTCGTGCTGGCCTACGGGATGATGAACCCGGCCGCCTGGGTGGCGAACCAGAACATCGACCGCTTCGAGGCCGGCCGTCCGCTCGACGGGGCTTACCTCTCCGCGCTCGGGCCGGATGCCGATCACGTCATCGCGCAGCGCCTGGCCCCCACCGACGCTCGTTGCATCCTCGGCGCCAGCTCGACACCGGTCATCGAGGACCCGTTGGCGTGGAATCTCGGACGCGCCCGCGCTATCGATGCCCGCCGCACACTGGTCGTCGAGACCTACCGAGAGGTGCCGGCCAACTGCGAAAGGATCATGCACAGCGAGCACGTGCCCTGACACGGCATACTGCCTGCCCATGAAGGCCGTCGTCGTGCTCAACGGACCCAACCTCAACCTGCTCGGTGAGCGAGAGCCGGAGATCTATGGCGCCGCCACCCTCGCCGACGTCGAGGCGTTGAGCATCGCGGCGTGCCAGCGGCACGCGTTGGCACTGGACTTCCGGCAGAGCAACCATGAGGGCGTCCTCATCGACTGGGTCCAGGAGGTGCGCCATCGGGCGCACGGTCTCGTCGTCAACGCTGGTGGCTACACGCACACGAGCATCGCCCTGCGGGACGCGCTCGCAGCCGTCACCCGACCCAAGGTCGAGGTGCACATCAGCGACATCGCCGCACGCGAAGAGTTCCGGCGCTTCTCGTATCTCACCGACGTGTGCGATCACCACGTCATCGGCCTCGGGGTTGCTGGATACGCCATGGCCATCGACTGGCTGGCCGCGCAACCGCTCACTCGGTGATCGGCCCACTCACTCGGTGATCGGCCCACTCACTCGGTGATCGCCCGCTCACTCCGCGATCGCACCGGCGCACCCGGGCCCGCTCGTCGCGCCCGCTCGTCGTGCCGGCGCCGTCGTGCCGGGACAGGCGCTCAGGGGCAGACCCGCCCGCGCAGCCAGGCGATGTCCGCCGATTGACCCTCGATGCCGCCCGGGGTCTCGACCACCACCGGGGCTCCCGCGGACCGGATGAGCTCGACGAGGCCCTCGGGGTCGACCAACCCGGCGCCCAGGTTCGCGTGCCGGTCCGCGCCGGAGCCGAAGGGGTCCCGGCTGTCGTTGGCGTGCACGAGGTCGATCCGGCCGGTGACCGCCCGGACCCGGTCGACGACATCGGTCAGGTCGAGCCCGGCGGCATGGGCGTGGCAGGTGTCGAGGCAGAAGCCGACGTTCGTGGTGCCCGAGGCCGAGCCGATCGCCTCCCACAACCGGGCAATCGCCTCGAGATGGCGGGCCATCGCGTTGTCGCCACCGGCGGTGTTCTCGATGAGCAGCGGCACGGACAGGTCCAGGCCGTCGACGCACTTGCGCCAGTTATCGAACCCGATCGACGGATCCTCGCCTCTGCCCAGATGGCCCCCGTGGACGACGAGCCCGCGCGCGCCGATCTGCGCGGCCGCGTCAAGATGCTGTTGAAGGAGCTTTCGGCCGGGGATCCGGATCCGGTTGTTCGTCGAGGCGACGTTGATCGGGAACGGCGCATGGACATAGAGGTCGATACCGGCCGCGGCGGCATCTGCGGCCAGCGCGGCCGGACCGCCGGCATACTCCACGACCGGCCCGCGGTAGCTCTGCGGCTCGCCCAGGGAGATCTGCACCAGTTCCGCCCCCAGGGCGTGCGCCTGGGTGATCGGATCGCTGGCGTCCACGTGCCCACCGATGCGTATGGTCATGGCAACACCCACATGACGGACACCGTATGCCGCGACGTGGACCGCTCACCGAGGCGGGGTGCGCTGGCAGACTGGCCGCTATGGAGATTGCGAACACCTCAGCCATCGTCACCGGCGGCGCCTCCGGTCTCGGTGCAGCGACGGCGCGAGCCCTGGCAGCGGCCGGAGCCCACGTCTACGCGCTCGACCTGCCCGGGGCGGTCGAGAACGCCGCGGTCGTGGAGCAGGTCAGCTACCTCGCCACCGACGTCACCGACGAGGAGCAGGTTCGGGCGGCGGTAGCCCAGGCAGCTGGCGACGCAGCGAACCCACTGCGGATCGTCGTCAACTGCGCCGGGATCGGCCCCAGTGCGCGGATCGTGGGGCGCAAGGGGGTCCACGACCTCGCGCTGTATCGCACGGTCCTTGAGATCAACCTCGTCGGCACCTTCCTGGTCCTTGCCGTCACCGCGGAGGCCATCGCCGCGACACCACCCGGGGAGTTTGGCCAGCGTGGGGTCATCATCAACACCGCGAGCATCGCTGCGTTCGACGGCCAGGTGGGGCAGGCGGCATACAGCTCCTCCAAGGGAGGCATCGTCGGGCTCACCCTGCCTGCCGCTCGCGACCTCGCGCAGTACGGCATCCGGGTGATGACGATCGCACCGGGCATCGTCGAAACCCCCATGCTTGCCACCGTCTCCGACGATTTCCGTGCCGGCCTCGCCGCAGGGGTGCCCTTCCCGCAGCGACTTGCCCGACCCGAGGAGTACGCCCAGCTGGCACTGGCGATCATCGGCCATGACTACCTCAACGGTGAGACGATCCGGATGGACGGTGCCTTGCGGATGGCACCGCGCTGACTCCGGCGCCCGTCATGTCGTGGTCACTGCACCTGCCCTCCTATGCCGCATGGTCGGTCCACGTCGTCGACCTCGGTAGCGGCACCGTGCTCGCGGCCCACGACGAGAACCAGCTCGTGCCCACCTCGAGCGTGGCGACGGTGTTCGTCCTGGCCGAGTTCGCCAGTCGGCTGCGGGAGGGCACCCTCGATCCCGGCGAACTCCTCGACCGGCGCAGCGTTGCGCAGGTCTCGGGCTCTGGTCTGTGGCAGCACTTGGCCAGCGACCGGTTGCCCGTGGAGGACGCTGCACTCCTGGTCGCCGCAGTGAGTGACAACTGGGCGACAAACGCCCTGCTCGCCCTGCTCGGCCTCGAGCAGGTCCGGGTGCTGGCCCGTCAGTGGGCGCCGGGAGGCTCGGACCTCCTCGACGTCGTCCGGTGCCCCCGCACACCGAGCGACCCGCCGCACGTGAGCGTCGGCTGTGCGGCGGACTACACCGCGGTTCTCGCCAGGCTGTGGGGGGAGCACGGTACGGATGGATCGGTGGGACAACAGGTGCTGCGCTGGCTCTCCGCCGGAGTCGACCAGTCTCTGGTCGGCGCAGCGTTTGAGCAGGACCCGCTCGCGCACGCGGTGCAGCGACATGGACCCCTCGTCATCGGCAAGACGGGGTTCGACACCGGGGTGCGCGCCGATGTCGGGGTCGTCGCCGACGCCGAAACCCAGATCGCGTATGCCGCCCTCGCCGCGTGGGATGAACCCGCGGCCGGCGCTGGTCCGGCTGGTCCGGCTGGACCTGGGCGCCCCGGATGGAGTGGCGATGGAACCGGCCGAGGTGAGGTCCTGGCTGCCCTGCGTCGGATTGGCGGGCACATCCAAGACCACTTCGGTGCAGCGCATGCCGGGGACGCGCACGGAACCTGGCTTCGGCCGCGGGGCAGTCCGTGACCGAAGCGCTCCGTGACGACCTCGGGGCGGTGGTCGCGGTGCCCACCCCGCCCGGCCGGGTTGTCTCGCTTGTCCCCTCACTCACCGAGGCTTTGGCCCTGACCTGCCCGGAGCGGCTCGTCGGCGCCACCGACTGGTGCACCCACCCTGCCGGCCTCGACGTCGCCCGGGTCCGGGGCACGAAGAACCCGGACCTGTCCGCCATCGAGACTGCGCATCCTGACCTCGTCATCGCCAACAAGGAGGAGAACCGTGAGCTCGACGTGCGACGCCTGCGCGAGCGCGGTATCCCGGTGTGGGTCACCGACATCGAGACCGTGCCCCAGGCGTTGGCGTCGATGCGCCGGCTCTTCACCGAGGCACTTGCCGTGCCCGAGCCCCGGTGGCTGATCGAGGCGACCCAGGCGTGGTCCGGCCCGGTCCCGAGCGTGCACACCCGGGTGGTCGTCCCGATCTGGCGGGACCCGTGGATGGTCGTCGGGTGGCCCACCTTCACTGCCGACCTGCTCGCCCGAGCTGGGTATGGCGTGTGTGCCCCGGCGCCGGGTCGCTACCCGCACGTCGGGATTGTCGCGATCGACGACCCCACGCTGGCCGATCTCGCGCTGCTCCCCGACGAGCCCTACGTCTTCACCGCTGCGGACGGACCCGAGGCCTTCCGCGCGATCCCGACCCGCCTCGTCAGCGGCCGACTCCTCACCTGGTACGGCCCGGCCCTGCTCGAGGCTGCCGCCCTTCTGCGGCACCGATAAGCCTCAGTCGGTGTCCTGGGCAGCGATGCTGGCGTGCTCCTCCCGCAGGGCTCGTTTGAGGATCTTCCCACTCGGGTTCTTCGGCAGGGCCTGGGCGATGACGACGTGCTTGGGGGTCTTGAACCCGGCGAGCACGGTGCGGGTGTGTGCCACGACGTCCTGCTCGGTCAGAGTCGCTCCCGGCTTCGGCACGACCACCGCAGTCACCGCCTCGACCCAGCGCGGGTGCGGCACACCGAAGACGGCCACCTCCGCGACGCCGTCGAGGCTGTATATCGCTTCCTCGACCTCGCGGCTGGCGACGTTCTCGCCGCCGGTCTTGATCATGTCCTTCTTCCGGTCGACGACGTGCAGGTGTCCTTCCTCGTCGATGTAGCCCAAGTCTCCGGAGTGGAACCAGCCCCCCCGGAACGCCTCGGCGGTCTTCTCCTGGTCCCGGTAGTAGCCCACAGTGGCGTGCGGGCTGCGGTGGACGATCTCGCCGATGACTCCCGACGTGACCTCCGTGTCGAGGTCGTCGACGATCCGGGTCTCCACGTTGAGCCCGGCTCGTCCCGCGGACCCAGCATGGCTCACCTGCTCGTGCGGGCGCAGGATCGTCGCGAGCGGGGCCATCTCGGTCTGTCCGTAGAAGTTCCAGAACTGCACGTTCGGCAACCGTCTCCCGAGCTCGCGGAGCACCTCGACCGGCATGGGTGACGCCCCGTAGTAGCCCTTGCGCAGCGAGGACAGGTCGGTGGTGTCGAAGTCGGGATGGCGCAGCAGTCCGATCCACACCGTCGGCGGCGCGAAGTACTTCGTCACGGCGTGCTCGGCGATCGCCGCGAGGACCTTGGCCGGATCGGGGCCGGGCAGGATGATCGATGTCGCCCCGAGGTAAAGGTCCGGCCCGAGGAAGCAGTCGAGTTGGGCGCAGTGGTAGAGGGGCAGGGTGTGCAGCTCGATGTCCTCGGTCTCCATCCCGCCGTCGACGACGCAGGAGACGTACTGCCACAGCAGCGACCGGCTCGTCAGCAGTGCCCCTTTGGGCCGGCTCTCGGTCCCGGACGTGTACATGATCCGCACTGGGTCGTCATCAGCGACGAGCACGGGGGAACCGGGGCTCCCGCCACCGCCGGGTGCGGCGCCCGTCGCGTCGAACCAGTCCTGTGCGTCCAGCCAGGGGTCCGGGACAGGCCCCCCGGCCAGTGGGATGACCGCACGGATCCGGACCTGGTCCTCGGCGAACTCCAGCGCAGCACTCGCAACCTCGACCAGGGAGTCCTCGACGACGAACGCGATCGCCCCGCTGTGCTCGAGGATGAAGCCGATCTCGTTCGGCCCGAGCATGAAGTTGACCGGGACCAGGACGACCCCGAGCCGAGCGGTCGCGACGTTGAGAGCGGCGAACTGCCACGAGTTGTGACACAGCAGGGCAAGCCGGTCGCCCTTGCCCAGGCCCGCTCCGGCCAGGGCGTGAGCGGTGCGCTCGATGAGGTCGTCCCATGCGGCATACGTGAAGGAGGCCGTCCCGTCGACGACAGCGACCTTGTCCGGGAAGCGGCGGGCCGACCGGTGGACGAGATCGGCGAGGGTCTGCTGGCGGGCTCGGGCGACGGATGGGTCGAACTGCATGGGTGCCTCCTGAGAGGGTGCGGGTGGGTGGGGATTTCGTGGGTCGCGCGCTCTCCGTGTAGTCTCACCCTCGCGCTCCCTCGGGGGAAGACCCCCGGCGAGAGGCCCCCTTAGCTCAGTCGGCAGAGCGTTTCCATGGTAAGGAAAAGGTCGTCGGTTCGATTCCGACAGGGGGCTCGGTCCGACCCGGCTCAGTGCCGGTCGCATCCGATGGCGGGATAGCTCAGCTGGTTAGAGCGCACGACTCATAATCGTGAGGTCGCGGGATCGAGCCCCGCTCCCGCTACTCCCGCCGATTTCCGCAGACCCGCGGGAATCGCGTAGCCTGGTGTGTCGTTGTCGTGCCCGTCGGCCGGCACGCCGGCCCCAGATCCACGAAACACCCGCGCAGAAGAAGGTTGCCCCGTGGCCAAGAAGTCACTCGATGTCCGCCCCAAGATCACCCTGGCGTGCACGGACTGCAAGGAGCGCAACTACATCACCAAGAAGAACCGTCGCAACAACCCCGACCGGCTGGAGCTGGCGAAGTTCTGCCCCCGCTGCCGCAAGCACACCACCCACCGCGAGACCCGCTGACCTGCGGCGCCGTCGCCGCCGCGCACGGCATACGTCGAAGGCCACCTGCACCCAATGTGCCGGTGGCCTTCGACATGAGCGGTGTGCGCGGGCCCCATAGAGTGGACGCCATGTCCGTCAACACCGACTTCGTCGGGCGCAGCTACCCACCCGCGGGACCGTATGCCGTCAGTGCGGTCGACATCGCCACCTTTGCCGCTGCGGTGGGCGCCACCGACCCGATCCACACCGATCCAGTCGCAGCCAGGGCGGCCGGCTACCTCGACGTGGTGGCGCCTCCGACGATGGCGGTCACCTACGAGCAGCGGACCTCGCGTGCCTACGTCGCCGACCCCGAGGCAGGCATCGACTACAGCCGGGTGGTCCATGGCGAAGAGTGGTTCGTCCACCACCGCCCGATCGTGGCCGGCGACCTGCTCACCGGAACGACGACGGTGGACTCGATCCGCCAAGCCGGTGGCCACTCCATGATCAAGGTTCGCACCGAACTCACCGACGCCAGCGGGGCACCGGTGACCTCCTGCACCTCGACGATCGTCGTCCGTGGAGGTGAGGACTGATGGCGGTGCGCTTGATGTCCTCGGTCGCGGCGGGGGACACCTTCGGGCCGGTCTCGGTGCCGGTCACCCGGGCCAGGCTCAAGGCGTATGCCGATGCGTCCGGGGACCAGAACCCCATCCACCAGGACGAGGAGTTCGCCCGCAGTGTCGGCCTGCCCGACCTGATCGCGCACGGCATGTGGACCATGGGTGCCACCGGCACCGTCGTCGCCGACTGGGCTGGGGACGCGGGTCGGGTGGTCTCCTTCGGGACCCGGTTCTCGGCCATGGTCCCGGTTCCTGCCGACGGATCGACGATCGTGGTCTCCGGTGAGGTGAAGAAGGTCGACCAGGAGAGCGGTACCGTCAACGTCGAGCTGACGACCACCCACGAGGGCGTCAGGGTGCTGGCCCGCTGTGTGGCGACTGTCCGGCTCGGCTGAGCCCCCGGACACCAGGTATGCGCGAGCTCGTCGGGGAGCCGCTGTCGGCGCACACGACGATGCGGGTCGGTGGCGCGGCCGAGCGGTTCGTGGTCGCCGAGACCACGGACGAGATCGTCGACGTCGTCCGTGAGGTGGACGACGCACAGGAACCGCTGCTCGTCCTTGGCGGAGGATCGAACCTCGTCGTCGCGGATGTGGGGTTCGCCGGCACCGTCGTGCAGGTGGCGACCCGAGGGGTGCGGGTCGACTCGAACCGGGGTGACGGGGTCTGCGTCCGGGTGGCGGCCGGTGAGGTGTGGGATGACATCGTCGCACGGGCGGTCGCCGAGGGGTGGTCGGGGATCGAGGCCCTGTCCGGAGTCCCCGGATCCACAGGTGCGACACCGGTGCAGAACGTCGGCGCCTACGGTCAGGAGGTCTCCCAGAGCCTCACCGAGGTGTTGGTCTGGGACCGGCACGAGCAACGGGTCCGGACGCTCTCCCCGCCGCAGTGCCAGTTCACCTACCGGCACTCGATCTTCAAGGCCAGCGACCGGCACGTCGTCCTCGACGTGACTTTTATGCTGTCCCGCGGGTCGATGTCGCAACCCATCGGCTATGCCGACCTCGCCCGAGAGCTGGGCGTGGCCCTGGGGGAGCCGGTGCCGTTGGAGCAGGCCCGGGAGGCGGTGCTCACTCAACGTCGGCTCCGGGGGATGGTGCTCGACGCGGCAGATCACGACACGTGGAGTTGTGGGTCCTTCTTCACCAACCCTGTGCTGGGCCACGAGGAGTTCGCGATTCTCCAGGAACGAGTCCTCGATCGGCTCGGGGAGGCTGGGACGACCTTGCCTCAGTTTGCCGATGCTGCCGGGAACGTCAAGACCAGCGCAGCCTGGCTCATCGACCGTGCCGGGTTCGGCAAGGGTTTCGGCCTGCCCGGGCCGGCGGCTCTGTCGACGAAGCACAGCCTCGCGGTGACGAACCGGGGGTCCGCTCGGGCGAGCGACGTCCTCGCCCTGGCCCGCACTGTGCGTGACGGAGTGCAGTCCGCCTTCGGCATCACCCTGGTCAACGAGCCCGTCCTCGTCGGCGAGGAGCGGCTCTGACCTGGCTCGCGAGCGTCGGGCGCTGCGGCAACCGACATCGCGCCCCGGTCCACCCAGACGCACCGCCCGAGGGAATCGCCCGAGCTGACGGTCCCGAGCTGGCAGTCCCGAGTTGACGGTCCCGAGCTGACGGTCCCGAGCTGACGGTGGCGACGTCAGCCGGCCCCCAGCCATGCGTCGATGTCCCGGTATGCCGTCTCGCGCACCTCGCTGGGGGCCCGGCTCGCCGCGAACGAGGACTTGGCCAGCCGGGCCAGCTCCGGGTCGCTGAGGTCATGGGCTATCCGGGCGGTCTGGTACTGGTCGACAAGCCGAGTACCGAAGATCAGGGGGTCGTCGGCGCCGAGCGCCACCTGGGCGGCTGCGTCGATGAGGGGGCGCAATGGGACATCCTCGGGTGCGTGGTAGACGCCCAGCGAGACGTTGCTACCCGGGCACACCTCAAGCGCCACGCCCGCTTCGACGATTCGCTCCAGCACTCGTGGATCCTCCACAGAACGGACCCCGTGGCCGAGCCGATCGGGGGTGAACGCCGTCAGCGTCTCTTCCACCGATGCTGGACCGAGGAGCTCGCCGGCATGCGGGACGAGCATGAGGCCGGCCCGCCTGGCGATCCGGAACGCTGCCGCGAACTCCTCAGTTGCGCCCCTGCGCTCGTCGTTGGAGAGCCCGAACCCCACGACCGAGCCGGGACCCGACCCGGCAAACCGGGCGGCGAGACGAGCCAGGGTGCGTGCCTCCAGCGGGTGGCGGATGCGGCTGGCGGCGACGATGACGCCCACCTGGGCCGCATCAGCCTGGGCCGAGACTGACCGGGCCTCGTCGAGGACGATCTCGAGTGCCGGGGTGATCCCGCCCACGAAGCGGGCGTATGAGGTGGGGTCGATCTGCAGCTCCAGCCAGCGCGACCCCTCCGCGAAGTCGTCCACAGCTGCTTCCCTCACGATCCGGCGCATATCCCCCTCGGAACGCACACATGCGCGGGCGGCGTCGTAGATCCGCTGGAACCGGAACCATCCGCGCTCGGATCCGGTGTCGAAGTGCTGGGGTGAGGCACCGGTGAGGGCGGCAGGCAGGCGCATGCCGTGCTGAGCAGCGAGGTCGAGCACCGTGGCCGTGCGCATCGAGCCAGTGAAATGCAGGTGCAGGTGTGCCTTGGGCAGAGCAAGGAGTTGGCGCCCGCTAGCACGTCCGCTGTGGTCTCGGGGGTCCGGCACAGGCCGCACCGCGCCCACGGGCGTCAGTCGGGCAGTGCCGTCAGTCGGGGAGCGCATCGATGATGTGCACAGCGGCCTCCTCGGCCGAGGCCGCACCACCGTCAATGCCCACGTCCGCGCCGGTCAACTCCGCCTCGTCGTCGCCGTGGGCGCCCTCATCGGGTGCCACGAGCCGCCCGGCCCGGGCCGCGCCGACCTCTCCGTCGCCGAGCCAGTCATCCTCGGCGTCGATCGAGTCCGGGTCGTCCCCACCGATCCGCTCGACGTCGAGCCCGGACTCGTTGTGCGGGGCCCCGTACGCCGAGTTGGGGTCCGGCACCTCCTGGAGGATCCGCTGCTCGATCGTCTCGTGCTGGCTCTGCTCCCAGGCGGTGGTCCCGAACGCCCGTGAACCCCGCGCGGTGTCCGGCGGGGACCAACTGGTGTCCAGGGGGTCGGTCACCGGTTCGGTGTCGAGAGTGTCCGATGCGTCCAACTGGGCGAGGTCGTCGAGGTACGCACCGTCCGGTTCCATCGCTGTCTCGCTCATGTTCGAACCCTACGCCGCACGGATGTTCCGCAGGAGTCGGATGTGACGAGTCGGGCACCTGGCTCAGGGCGCGGGGGAGAGGCCCTGAGCGGAGAGCTTCTCGGCGGCGGCGAGCGCGATACACACCGCGACGCCCTCCATCGCGGCGATCACCTCGGCCAGTGGGGGGAACGACGGCGCGAGCCGGATGTTGCGGTCCCTGGGGTCGTTGCCGTACGGGAACGCGGCGCCGGCAGGGGTGAGCGCAATCCCTGCCTCCTTGGCCAGTGCGACGATCCGGGTGGCGGTCCCGTCGAGGGCGTCGACACTGACGAAGTATCCGCCGACCGGCCTGGTCCATCGGGCGACCTCGAGCCCGTCAAGTCGAGCCGCCAGGGCGTCTTGGACTGCCGCGAACTTGGGCGCGAGGATCGCCCGGTGCTTGGCCATGTGATCGCGCAGGCCCTGGGCATTGCCAAAGAACTGCACATGCCGCAACTGGTTCACCTTGTCGGGGCCGATCGACGCGGACTGTTGATGCCGCAGGTACCACGCGACGTTGTCCGAGCTTGCCGCCAACACCCCCACCCCGGCCCCGGCATACGTGATCTTGCTCGTCGACGTGAAGACGACCGGCCGGTGCGGGTGCCCGGCGGCCGAACTGAGGGCGAGGATGTCCTCACTCTTGATCTCTACCTCGTCGAGGTGGTGGAAGGCGTAAGCGTTGTCCCAGAAGATCTTGAAGTCGGGTGCGGCGGTCGGCATCGCCGCCAGTCGGGCCGCCTTCTCGTGGCTGATCACCGCGCCCGTGGGATTGGCGTATGTCGGAACCACCCACATCCCCTTGATGCTCGGGTCGTCCCTGACCAGCGCTTCGATCGCCGCGACGTCCGGACCGTCGTCCTCCATCGGGACGGTGACCATCGCGATCCCATAGGACTCGAGCATGGCGAAGTGTCGGTCGTACCCAGGTACTGGACAGACGAAGGTGACCTTGTCCTCGCGGACCCATGGTCGGGGGGAGTCGACCCCGCCGTGCAGCAGGAGCTGGACGAGGACGTCGTGCATCATCGTCAGGCTGGCATTGCCCCCCGCGACGACCTGGCCGGGGTCGACCCACAGCAATTCGGCGAACATCTCCCGGATCCCCCGAAGCCCGCTCAACCCCCCGTAGTTGCGCACGTCGACGCCGTCGATGTCGGTGTGCCCGTCGGGAAGGGTGAGGAGAGCGTCGGAGAGGTCGAGCTGCTCCGAGCTCGGCTTGCCCCGGGTCAGGTCGAGTGCCAGTCCTTGGCCCCTGAGAGCCTCATAGGCCGCCTGCTGCTCCTGGAGGAAGGCGGTGATCTCCGCGGGCGATCTGTGCGCCAGGGGCTGGTGGGGCAGGTGGTCTCGGTCATCGGTGCTCACGACCCCCATCGTGGCATCGATCCGGTATGCCGTGCGTGCGGTTTCGCGGCCGACCCCCGGGTCCCGTATGCTGATCCCTCGGTGTTGCACCCATGCTTCAGCCTGCCCGGAGCATGGCAGCTCACCGGACGAGACCCGCCACCCCAATCGGGGGGTCTCGTAGGGCAGTGGCTCAATTGGTAGAGCACCGGTCTCCAAAACCGGCGGTTGGGGGTTCGAGTCCCTCCTGCCCTGCATCGCACGCAGTGGTACGCCCACGCACGCGGAGCGCGCGGTGACGCGTCCGCCTCGGCTGGCTCGCTGCGCGCACGGTCCGACCCGTGATGACGAAGCCGTGATGAGGAAAGGGAGCACCGTGACCGACGTGGGCACCCCCCGCCGCGCTCCTCGCAAGGGAGCGCAGCAGGGCAATGCGCTCTCCCGGTTCTATGGGGCCCTTGCCCTGTTCATCCGCCAGATCCTCGACGAACTGCGCAAGGTCGTCCGGCCCACCCGTTCGGAGCTGTGGCAGTACACGCTCGTCGTCATCGTCTTCGTCTCGGTGATGATGGCACTTGTGGCTGCCCTCGACTTCGGGTTCAACAGACTCGTCAAGCTCGTCTTCGGCACCTAAGAGCGCCGGCGCCGCGACGACGTATGACGCACCACGAGAGGGAAGCAGAGGTCAGCCGTGTCCGAGAACAGGACCAGCGAGAACGAGGACACCATGTCGAATGAGGCACCGTCGAAGGAGGCGCTCGAAGCGTCGAGCACCGACCCCGAGGTCACGACCGGAGCACCCGAGGCCGAGGCACTGGCCGCCGACCTCGATGGTGACGTCGTCCCCGACATCGACCCGGTGCGGGCGTTCAAGGACGAGCTCGCCGCCAAGCCGGGCGACTGGTTTGTCGTGCACTCTTATGCCGGATACGAGAACCGGGTCCGGGCCAACCTCGAGACCCGGATCACCTCGTTGAACATGGAGGACTACATCTTCGAGATCCAGGTCCCGATGGAGGAGGTCACCGAGATCAAGGGCGGCCAGCGCAAGCTCGTCCGTCGGGTCCGGATGCCCGGCTACGTCCTGGTCCGGATGGAGATGAGCGACGAGTCCTGGGGCGCCGTGCGGCACACCCCCGGGGTGACCGGCTTCGTCGGCAACGCGCACCAGCCGGTTCCGCTGACCCTCGACGAGGTCTACTCGATGATCAAGCCGGCCGACCTCGAGGTGACCACGGCGACCGGAGGCAAGACGGGTGGCGCCTCAGCCACCGGGAAGGTCGGCGCTGCGGGGGAGCCGGTCCTCGTCGACTTCCTCGTCGGTGAGTCGGTCACCGTCATGGACGGTCCTTTCGAGACCTTGCCGGCGACGATCTCCGAGATCGACGCGGTCCACAGCAAGCTCAAGGTCCTCGTCTCCATCTTCGGCCGGGAGACCCCGGTCGAGCTCTCCTTCAGCCAGGTCGCCAAGATCTGACAGAGAGTACCGCTCGCCGCTCAGCCGACGGCGGGCACGGCAACCGGGTCATCGCCCTGTCGGCGTGGGCCCACCATCGACGAAAGAAGCAGCATGCCCCCCAAGAAGAAGAAGATCTCGGGCTACATCAACTTGCAGATCCAGGCCGGTGCCGCGACCCCGGCGCCTCCCGTGGGCCCCGCGCTCGGCCAGCACGGCGTCAACATCATGGAGTTCGTCAAGGCCTACAACGCCGCTACCGAGCACCAGCGGGGCAACATCATCCCGGTCGTCATCACGGTCTACGAGGACCGGTCTTTCACTTTCATCACCAAGACCCCGCCAGCCTCGGAGCTGATCAAGAAGGCGGCCGGGGTCCCCAAGGGGTCCGGTGAGCCGCACAAGGTCAAGGTCGCGAAGCTGACCAGCGACCAGGTCCGGACAATCGCGGAGACCAAGATGCCCGACCTGAACGCCAACGACATCGAGGCGGCGATGCGGATCATCGCCGGGACCGCACGGCAGATGGGTATCGAGACCGAACTCTGAGCCGGGCTGCGGGAGCACCCAAGAGCTCGCAGCGCTAGCACGCGAAAGACGCCCCACCCCAACGGGGTGAGGGCGAGTGGGAGGGCCGGCGCAGGTCCGCACCACGACTCCACCAGCACACCACCAGGAGCAGCACATGAAGCGCAGCAAGGCCTATCGGGCCGCCGCCGACCGAATTACCCCGGGCCGGATCTACAGCCCGCTCGAGGCTGTCCGGCTGGCCAAAACCAATGCCTCGGCCAAGTACGACGAGACCGTCGAGGTGGCTTTCCGCCTCGGGGTAGACCCGCGCAAGGCAGACCAGATGGTCCGCGGCACCGTCAACCTGCCGCACGGCACGGGCAAGACCGCCCGGGTGCTCGTGATCGCCAACGCTGACAAGGCCGAGGCGGCGCGGGCCGCCGGTGCCGACTATGTCGGCGGAGACGACATGATCGAGAAGATCTCCGGCGGCTGGCTCGACTTCGACGCGGTCGTGGCGACCCCGGACATGATGGGCAAGGTCGGCCGCCTCGGCAAGATCCTCGGCCCGCGCGGTCTTATGCCCAACCCCAAGACGGGCACGGTGACCATGGACACCGCGAAGGCGGTCACCGACATCAAGGGCGGCAAGATCGAGTTTCGCGTCGACAAGCACGCCAACCTGCACTTCATCATCGGCAAGGTGTCCTTCACCGAGCAGGCCCTGGTGGAGAACTACGGGGCAGCCCTCGAGGAAGTCCTGCGGCTGAAACCGGCCGCGTCCAAGGGTCGCTACGTCACCAAGGCGACGATGGCCACCACGATGGGCCCGGGCATCCCGCTGGACCACACTCGCACCCGCTACCTCCTCGAGGAGGACGCCGCGGTCTGAACCGGTCCGGCAGAGGTGTGAACAGCCCAGGACTGCGGCCCTATCCGGTGATCTATCGCCGGTATCGCCGGGTAGGGCCGCAGTCTGGTCATCGGCTCATGTCGAGGTGCTGCCCGCGAGAGGGAGCGCGCCGTCGAGGCCGATTTGGTGCCCGAGCCTGCGCGGCCGTAGCCTTGGTGACGACCTCAGACCGCTGTGTCGCCGGGGCACCCGTCCCGGCTGAAGGTCCCGTCATGCACGGGCGACCAGCGCAGGCCACGTTTCTCACGGCATACCCGATGGGTATGCCGTCAGCCCCGTGCCCTGCGCGGGGCTTCTTGTCGTGACGGGTGCCTTCCCAGCGGTTCGACCCGATGGAAGGAGGCCCGATGTCGCGACCGGAGAAGGCTGCGGCGATCGCCGAGCTCGCGGAGAAGTTCCGCGTGAGCACGGCCGCTGTCCTCACCGAGTACCGCGGACTGTCGGTGAAACAGCTCACTGAACTCCGCACCAACCTGCGTGGCAACGCGACCTACGCCGTGGTCAAGAACACCCTCACCGAGATCGCCGCCAAGGAGGCCGGTGTCACGGCCTTCGACGGCCAGCTCGTCGGCCCCTCAGCCATCGCCTTTGTCGACGGTGACCCCGTCACAGTGGCCAAGGGGCTGCGTGACTTCGCCAAGGCACATCCCCTCCTGGTGATCAAGGGTGGCGTCCTCGACGGCAAGCCGTTGAGCGCCGCGGAGATCACCAAACTCGCGGACCTCGAGTCCCGCGAGGTCCTGCTCGCCAAGCTGGCCGGCGCCATGAACGCCTCGCTGAGCAAGGCGGTCTACCTCTTCGCCGCCCCGCTGTCCCAGGCCGCCCGTGCGGTTGAGGCATTGCGGGCCAAGGTCGAAGCCGAGGGCCCGGCGGCTGCCGCCGAAGCCACTGCAGACGTCGCCACGGGTGGCGACGAGGACTGAGCCTTCCAGGCTCGGACCGGACAACCCACGCCACTCACGGCACACAGAATCGAAAGGAAGCCAGATCATGGCCAAGCTCAGCACCCAAGAGCTCCTTGAGGCCTTCAAGGAGATGACCCTCATCGAGCTCTCCGAGTTCGTGAAGAACTTCGAGGAGACCTTCGGGGTCACCGCCGCGGCTCCGGTCGCGGTCGCCGCAGCCCCCGGCGGCGGTGGCGACGCCGAGGCTGCCGTGGAGGAGCAGGACGAGTTCGACGTCGTCCTCGAGTCCGCGGGCGAGAAGAAGATCGCCGTCATCAAGGAGGTCCGTTCGATGACCTCCCTTGGCCTCAAGGAGGCCAAGGACCTCGTGGACAGCGCCCCCAAGGCCGTCCTGGAGAAGGTCGACAAGGCTGCGGCCGAGAAGGCCAAGGAGCAGCTCGAGAGCGCCGGGGCCACCGTCACCCTCAAGTGAGACGTGGCCCCTGCGGGTCAGCTCACCAGGCCGCTCAGCGGCACACGCCAGAACGGGCGGGACGCGTTGTCGTCCCGCCCGTTCTGGCGTCGTCGTCCGCACCGGTCCCGTGGGTCGTGGGTCTTGGGTCGTGGGTTTGCGCCACCTGCCCCGTTGTCCTATAGTTAGTCCTTGCGCTACCCCGACCCCACCTGCCTCAGCGATGAGCTGCGCTTCGCCGTGCCCGCTGGCAGGGCCACTTGGGGTGGTCGCTACACCTGAAGTCCGACAGGCCAGTGGAAGGACCATCGTTGGCTGCGCGCCCCGCGTCCCAGACCCAGACCACCCCACGGACGGCTTCAGGCCGTCTGTCCTTCGCGAAGATCCGTGAGCCGCTCGAGGTACCCGACCTTCTCGCCCTGCAGACCGAGAGCTTCGACTGGCTCCTTGGTAACGAACGCTGGCAAGCCCGAGTTGCTGATGCCCAGACGCATGGCCGCACCGACGTCCCGGACCGCTCTGGCCTGGAGGAGATCTTCGAGGAGATCTCACCGATCGAGGACTTCGGCCAGTCGATGTCGCTGTCCTTCTCCAACCACCGGTTCGAGGAGGTCAAGTACTCGATCGACGAGTGCCGGGAGCGCGACCAGACCTATTCGGCCCCGCTGTTCGTTACGGCGGAGTTCATGAACAACGTCACCGGCGAGATCAAGAGCCAGACGGTTTTCATGGGCGACTTCCCGCTCATGACCGACCGCGGCACCTTCATCATCAACGGCACTGAGCGGGTCGTCGTCTCCCAACTCGTCCGCTCACCGGGCGTGTACTTCGAGAGCGCCCGCGACAAGATCTCGGACAGCGACATCTACACCGCCAAGGTGATCCCAAGTCGGGGCGCGTGGCTCGAGTTCGAGATCGACAAGCGCGACATGGTCGGCGTACGCGTGGACCGCAAGCGCAAGCAGTCGGTCACTGTCCTGCTCAAGGCCCTGGGCTGGACCGAGGCGCAGATCCTCGAGGAGTTCGGCGACTACGAGTCGATGCGCCTGACCCTGGAGAAGGACCCCATTGCCGATCAGGGCGCCGCGCTGCTCGACATCTACCGCAAGCTGCGTCCCGGGGAGCCGCCGACCACTGAGGCGGCCCGGACCCTCCTGGATAACCTCTACTTCAACCCCAAGCGCTATGACCTGGCCAAGGTCGGCCGCTACAAGATCAACAAGAAGCTCGGCATCGAGATCGACCCGCACACCTCGACCCTGACCATCGAGGACATCATCGCGACGATCAGATACCTCGTCGCACTCCACCGGGGCGAGGATCATCTGCCCGGGCGTCGTCGCGGCGAGGACGTCGAGGTCCGGGTCGAGACCGACGACATCGACCACTTCGGGAACCGGCGGCTGCGCAGTGTCGGCGAGCTCATCCAGAACCAGGTCCGCACCGGCCTGTCCCGGATGGAGCGCGTGGTTCGGGAGCGGATGACCACTCAGGACGTCGAGGCGATCACGCCGCAGACCCTGATCAATATCCGGCCGGTGGTGGCCTCCATCAAGGAGTTCTTCGGCACCAGCCAGCTCTCCCAGTTCATGGACCAGAACAACCCCCTCGCCGGGCTGACCCACAAGCGTCGGCTCTCGGCCCTTGGCCCCGGCGGCCTGTCTCGGGACCGCGCGGGCATGGAGGTCCGTGACGTCCACCCGAGCCACTACGGCCGGATGTGCCCGATCGAAACCCCGGAAGGCCCGAACATCGGCCTCATCGGTTCGCTCGCCTCATATGGGCGGATCAACCCGTTCGGGTTTATCGAGACTCCGTACCGCAAGGTGGAACAGGGCCGCCTGACCGACGTTGTGGACTACCTGTCGGCCGATGAGGAGGATGAGTACGTCAAGGCTCAGGCGAACGCCACCCTGACTGCGGATGGCACCCGGTTCGCCCACGAGCGGGTCCTGGTCCGGACTCGTCGCGGTGAAGTCGAGTACGTGCCGGCCGAGGACGTCGACTACATCGACGTCTCTGCCCGACAGATGGTTTCGGCGGCCACCGCGCTCATCCCGTTCCTTGAGCACGACGACGCCAACCGGGCGCTCATGGGTTCGAACATGCAACGCCAGGCCGTGCCACTCGTGCGATCCGAGGCGCCCCTGGTCGGCACCGGTATGGAATATCGCGCTGCTGTCGACTCCGGCGACGTCGTCGTGGCGGAGAAGGCGGGCGTCGTCACCGAGGTCAGCGCCGACCTGGTCACCGTCGCCGCTGACGACGGCTCGTACCGGACCTACCGGATCAACAAGTTCACCCGCTCCAACCAGGGCAACTCCTACAACCAGCGGGTCGTCGTCGCCGAGGGTGACCGGCTCGAGGTGGGCGGCCTGATCGCTGACGGCCCGGCGACCGACGGCGGCGAGATGGCCCTGGGCCGCAACCTGCTCGTGGCGTTCATGCCGTGGGAAGGGCACAACTACGAGGACGCGATCATCCTCTCCCAGCGGCTGGTCCAGGATGACGTCCTGTCCTCGATCCACATCGAGGAGCACGAGGTCGACGCCCGGGACACCAAGCTCGGTCCGGAGGAGATCACTCGGGACATCCCCAACGTCGCCGAGGAGGTCCTGGCCGACCTCGACGAGCGCGGCATCATCCGGATCGGCGCCGAGGTGCGCGACGGCGACCTGCTCGTCGGCAAGGTGACCCCCAAGGGCGAGACCGAGTTGACCCCTGAGGAGCGCCTGCTGCGGGCGATCTTCGGCGAGAAGGCCCGCGAGGTGCGGGACACCTCCCTCAAGGTGCCGCACGGCGAGACCGGAACCGTCATCGGCGTCAAGGTCTTCGACAAGGACGAGGGTGACGAGCTCGCTCCCGGCGTCAACCAGCTCGTGCGGGTCTATGTCGCGAACAAGCGCAAGGTGACCGACGGTGACAAGCTCGCCGGCCGACACGGCAACAAGGGCGTCATCTCCAAGATCCTCCCGATCGAGGACATGCCCTTCCTCGAGGACGGCACCCCCGTCGACGTCGTGCTCAACCCGCTCGGCGTGCCGGGTCGGATGAACATTGGCCAGATCCTCGAGTTGCACCTTGGCTGGGCGGCCAGCCGTGGCTGGCGGGTCGAGGGCGATCCGCAGTGGGCCCAGTTCCTTGGACCCGACGCGCGCGACGTGGAGCCTGGAACCAGGGTCGCCTCGCCGGTCTTCGACGGTGCCAAGGAGCACGAGATCGTCGGTCTGCTGGGCAGCACCCATTCCACCCGGGACGGGCACCAGCTCATCGACTCTTCGGGCAAGGCACGGCTCTTCGACGGTAGGTCGGGTGAGCCCTACTCCGAGCCGGTGTCCGTGGGCTACATGTACATCCTCAAGCTGCACCACCTCGTGGACGACAAGATCCACGCTCGCAGCACCGGGCCCTATTCGATGATCACCCAACAGCCACTTGGGGGGAAGGCCCAGTTCGGTGGCCAGCGCTTCGGCGAGATGGAGGTCTGGGCCCTGGAGGCCTATGGTGCAGCCTTCGCACTCCAGGAGTTGCTGACCATCAAGTCCGATGACGTCAACGGCCGGGTCAAGGTCTACGAGGCCATCGTCAAGGGCGACGACATCCCCGAGCCGGGGATCCCGGAGTCCTTCAAGGTGCTCATCAAGGAGATGCAGTCCCTGTGCCTCAATGTCGAGGTGCTGTCCAGCGACGGACAGGCCATCGAGATGCACGAGAGCGAGGACGACGTCTTCCGCGCTGCCGAGGAACTCGGCATCGACCTGTCCCGGCGCGAGCCGAGCTCGGTCGAGGAGGTCTGAGGTCGGCCCCCGTATGCCGGACAAGGCCTCGACGAGGCCCTTGTCCGGCATACGGCGGGTCACCGACGGACACCAGACCCAGCAGACCTAACTGACTGAGAACAGCAAGGAAAGAAGGAACCACGTGCTCGACGTCAACTTCTTCGACGAGCTGCGGATCGGCCTGGCCACGGCCGAGGACATCCGCGCCTGGAGCCACGGCGAGGTCAAGAAGCCCGAGACGATCAACTACCGCACCCTCAAGCCGGAGAAGGACGGGCTCTTCTGCGAGAAGATCTTCGGCCCGACCCGGGACTGGGAGTGCGCCTGCGGGAAATACAAGCGGGTGCGCTTCAAGGGCATCATCTGTGAGCGCTGCGGCGTCGAGGTGACCCGGGCGGCGGTGCGCCGTGAGCGGATGGGCCACATCGAGCTCGCCGCGCCGGTCACCCACATCTGGTACTTCAAGGGTGTCCCGAGTCGGCTCGGATACCTGCTCGACCTCGCACCCAAGGACCTCGAGAAGGTCATCTACTTCGCGGCCTACATGATCACCAGCGTCGACGAGGAGCAGCGGCACGCCGACCTGCCCTCGCTCGAGGCGCAGATCCAGGTCGAGCGCAAGGAGATCGAGAACCGGCGGGACACCGATGTCGAGACTCGGGCTCGCAGGCTCGAGGAAGAGCTCGCCGCCCTGGAAGCCGAGGGGGCCAAGGCCGACGCGCGTCGCAAGGCCCGCGACCTCGCCGAGCGGGAGATGGCGGGGGTCCGACGACGCGCTGACCAGCAGATCGAGCGCCTGGACCAGGTCTGGGACCGGTTCAAGAACCTCAAGGTCCAAGACCTCGAGGGCGACGAGACCCTCTACCGCGAGATGCGAGACCGGTTCGGCCTGTACTTCGAAGGCGGCATGGGGGCAGCGGCAATCCAGCGACGCCTGGAGACCTTCGACCTCGAGGCCGAGGCGGCAGCCCTGCGCGAGGTCATCGCCACCGGCAAGGGCCAGCGCTACACCCGGGCACTCAAGCGCCTGAAGGTCGTCTCCGCCTTCCAGACGACCAAGAACGAGCCCGCCGGCATGGTGCTCGACGCAGTCCCGGTCATCCCGCCGGACCTGCGCCCCATGGTCCAGCTCGACGGTGGCCGCTTCGCCACGTCGGATCTCAACGACCTCTACCGGCGGGTCATCAACCGGAACAACCGGCTCAAGCGGCTCCTCGACCTCGGGGCTCCGGAGATCATCGTCAACAACGAGAAGCGGATGCTGCAGGAGGCCGTGGACTCCCTGTTCGACAACGGCCGCCGTGGTCGTCCGGTGACGGGGCCCGGGAACCGTCCGCTGAAGTCGCTGTCCGACATGCTCAAAGGCAAGCAGGGACGCTTCCGCCAGAACCTGCTCGGTAAGCGCGTCGACTACTCCGGGCGCTCGGTTATCGTCGTCGGTCCCCAGCTCAAGCTGCACCAGTGCGGCCTGCCGAAGCAGATGGCCTTGGAGCTGTTCAAGCCCTTCGTCATGAAGCGTCTGGTCGACCTCGACCACGCGCAGAACATCAAGTCCGCCAAGCGGATGGTCGAGCGCCACCGCTCGGTGGTGTGGGACGTCCTCGAGGAGGTCATCACCGAGCACCCCGTGCTGCTCAACCGGGCCCCGACGCTGCATCGTCTGGGTATCCAGGCGTTCGAGCCCCAGCTCGTCGAGGGCAAGGCCATCCAGATCCACCCGCTGGTGTGCACGGCGTTCAACGCCGACTTCGACGGTGACCAGATGGCTGTTCACGTTCCGCTGTCTGCTGAGGCCCAGGCCGAGGCGCGGATCCTCATGCTCTCGAGCAACAACATCCTCAAGCCGGCTGACGGCCGTCCGGTGACCATGCCGACCCAGGACATGATCATCGGCCTGTTCCACCTCACCTCTGCCGTCGAGGACGGTCGCGGCCACGGCCGCCTGTTCTCCTCGGTTGCCGAGGCGCGGATGGCCTTCGACGCCGGCGAGATCGAGCTCGGCTCGTTGGTGCGCATCCGGCTGCGCCAGGTCGCACCCCCGACCGCCATGGAACTGCCCGAACAGGTGCGGACCGACGAGCACGGCCTCGTCGACACCTGGCTGCTCGAGACAACCCTCGGGCGGGCGATGTTCAACGAGACCCTCCCGGAGGACTATCCATACGTTAACGACCAGGTCGACAAGAAGCGACTGTCGACGATCGTCAACGACCTCGCTGAGCGCTACACCAAGGTGCAGGTTGCCGCCAGCCTTGACGCCCTGAAGGAGTATGGCTTCCACTGGGCCACTCGCTCGGGGACGACGGTGGCGATCTCCGATGTCGTCACCCCCGCCCGCAAGCCGGAGATCCTCGAGGGCTACGAGGCGAAGGCGGACAAGGTCCAGACCCAGTACGAGCGGGGCCTGATCACCGACCAGGAGCGTCGACAGGAGCTCATCGAGATCTGGACCCAGGCAACCGCCGAGATCGCCAAGGAGATGGAAGCCAACATTCCGCGGAGCAACACCATCTACCGGATGGTGTCCTCCGGGGCCCGAGGCAACTGGATGCAACTGCGCCAGATCGCCGGCATGCGAGGCCTGGTGTCGAACCCCAAGGGCGAGATCATCCCGCGGCCAATCCGGTCGAACTTCCGCGAGGGCCTGTCGGTGCTGGAGTTCTTCATCTCCACCCACGGCTCGCGCAAGGGTCTGGCCGACACGGCCCTGCGGACCGCGGACTCGGGCTACCTCACCAGGCGCCTCGTCGACGTCTCGCAGGACGTCATCGTCCGTGAGGACGACTGCGGCACCGAACGGGGCCTGGCCATGCCGATTGCCGTGGTCTCCGCGCGCACCGGCGCCCGCAGCCTGCACGACGACGTCGAGACCTCGGTGTATGCCCGTACGCTCGCCGAGGACGTCGTGCGTGACGGTGAGGTCCTCGCCCAGGCCGGTATCGACCTGGGAGACGTTGTCATCGACGCCCTCTTCGCCGCCGCCGTGGACAGCGTGAAGGTGCGCTCGGTCCTCACCTGCGACAGTCACGTCGGGACCTGTGCGAAGTGCTATGGCCGTTCCCTGGCCACCGGCAAGCTCGTGGATATCGGCGAGGCGGTGGGCATCATCGCTGCCCAGTCGATCGGCGAGCCCGGTACCCAGCTGACGATGCGGACCTTCCACACCGGTGGTGTGGCCGGTGACGACATCACGCAGGGTCTGCCCCGTGTCGTCGAGCTCTTCGAAGCGCGCACCCCTAAGGGGGTCGCCCCGATCGCCGAGGCCACCGGGCGGGTTCGGGTCGAGGACGCCGACAAGGGTCGTCGGATCGTCCTGGTCCCCGATGACGGTTCGGAGGAGCACGAGTACCGGCTCACCTCGCGGCAGCGGCTCCTCGTCGGTGACGGCGAGCACGTCGAGGTCGGCACGGCACTGACGCTGGGATCGATCGATCCGAAGAACGTGCTGCGGATCCTCGGGCCGCGACAGGTCCAGATGCATCTCGTCGACGAGGTGCAGAAGGTCTACCGCCAGCAGGGCGTGTCGATCCACGACAAGCACATCGAGGTTATCGTCCGGCAGATGCTGCGACGGGTGACGGTCATCGAGGCCGGGGACTCCGATCTGCTTCCGGGTCGGCTCGTCGAGCGTCGGCAGTTCGAGTCCGAGAACCGGCGAGTTATCGCCGAAGGTGGTCGGCCTGCCTCCGGACGTCCCGAGCTGATGGGGATCACCAAGGCCTCGCTCGCAACAGACTCGTGGCTGTCGGCGGCCTCCTTCCAGGAGACCACCCGGGTGCTCACCGAGGCGGCGATGGAGGCCAAGTCCGATCCGCTGCTGGGGCTGAAGGAGAACGTCATCCTCGGCAAGCTCATCCCGGCCGGCACTGGGCTTCCCCGCTACCGCAACATCGCGGTGGAGCCGACCGAGGAGGCCCGCGCAGCCATGTACTCCATCCCGAGCTACGACGAGTTCGGCTACCAGGCGTTCGGACCCGGCACTGGCGAGGCGATTCGCCTCGACGACGCCGAACTCGGTCTCGATCGCCTCTGATCGTCCTCGCTGCATGCGCCTCTAACCGCGCGCCTGCATGGCACGGCCCCCGCAGGGTCACTCCTGTGGGGGCCGCGCCATATCCTCGGTGCCACGGACCCGGGTATGGCGCCGACACCCTGGTGTGGCCGCTGACGACCAGAGGGTATGCCGCCGCCGTGGTGTTCTGGCGATGTGCCAGCAGGGTCCGGATGGTCGCGCTCGTCAGCCGAACTGGCTGTCCATCCACGCCGTACGGGCGATGACCCACCCCTTGAGCCCAGCCACCTCGGCGGCCCAAGAACCCCGGACGACCTGGACGTCCTCGAGCTGCTCGGTGACGTCCCAGCGCTCGAAGTTCGCCCCGGCGCCGCGGCTGATGATCCCCGCCTGCTCGTCGATGTAGTCCGGCAGGCTGGCGAAGAGGGGGCGCAGTTCCTGCCAGCGGGCCGCGACCGCGGCCTGGAACTGCGGATCCTGGTTGATCCGGTTGAACCAGCTCTCCCCGGTCTGGCTGGCCACTAGCGGGTTGGCGTCCCGCAAGTACCACCCGGTCGGATCGCCCTGGCCGCCGTCGAACCGGGCGTCCCCCATGCTGGTGTCGAAGTCCCACAGCGGGCCCATGACGAACTTGGCCCGCCCTTGAGTGGTGTCCCGGGGCTTGTACATGAAGACCGAGGTGTTGAAGTTCGAGTCGGCGTTCTTGGTGAACTCCTCGACCAGGTAGTAGTCAACGAGGGAACGCTCGTCGACCCATGCCCGCCAGCCGGTCGCCGGGTCCGCGAAGGTCGGAGCCGTGATCGCGTTGTCGGCCTCGACGAGGGTGCGCTTGATGTAGCTGAGCTGTGCCTGTGTGATGCCCGTCCCGTCGGCTTCGTCTTGGGGCTGGCGGATCGTGACGCTCCCGCGGGTGTTGACGTCGACCCAGTGGTCACTCTCCTTGCGGAAGTCCCATTCCAGGAGATAGCCGCCGGTCACCGCGGGAGGTGAGTTCCAGTCCGTGGGTGGCTTGGACTTGTCGTTCCGGTTCGTGATCGAGTCGATGTTCACTCGGTCCGGGGCGATGTCGACGCGCTCGATGAGGTGGTAGAGGCCCCGGTACTCACGGTTGACGTAGAGGTCGACGGGGACGAGATGCGGGGTCCAGGCCAGGCCGTCCATGTTCTGCCCGAGGTGCATCGCGACCATCTGCCGGATCAGGGAACGGTCGTAGTAGTCCCCCAGGAGGGTCCACTTCTTCGACTTGGGCAGGCCGCACAGGGACGCCTTCTTGTCGAGGGTGACGTTCAGGCCGGTCTTTTCCATGTCCCACGTCGAGTTGCCGCGTCCGCTGATCTTGGTCAGGAGCGGACCGACGTCAGCGCAGGTTCCGGCCTCGTCGGCCTGGATGCTCACCCGCCCCTCCCAGGAGGCGTCCTTGGAGTCGACCTTCGACCCGTCGTTCGTGTCCAGGTAGACGGTGGCCAGCCCATCCTCCTGACGCATCCTCGGGGCGGCATACGTCACCACGGGGGTGGTCAGTGCTCCGGGGCCGGGATTGACCACGGCCCGGTACTCGTGCGCGACGCCCAGGGGGTTTTCGATCGTGAAACGGGCCACCCCGTCGTCGGGTTCGGCCAACCCGATCGTCTTCCACGAGGCCTCGTCCTGCCAGTTCGCGACCGGCTCGCTGCGCCCATGCAGGGTGTAGGTCAGCTTCGTGGGGATCTGCCGGACCTGGAGCAGCACCATCTGGTCACCGACGATGGCCGGGTTGAAGGCAGCGGTCCACGTGGTGATCGTCCCGTCCTCGGCGGCACCGAGGCGCGAGCCACCCGACGCCATCGCCCGGGCGACCCTGCTATCCGGGTCGTTGGCCACCCAGGTCACCCCGAGGGAGACCAGGCCGAGGACGAGCCCGACCACAAGGAGCACGTAAAGGCCGCGGGACCGGCGCTCGGGCGTCGGCGCGGGCACGGCCGCGGAGGCCGGCGCCGGCACGGCGGTTGGTGTGGTCGTCATCCTGGCTCCTCCGCTCCGCTCAGCGCACTACGTGAGTCCTCGTCGAGTGCGAGGTGGGCGAACGCCCCGCCGGCCAGCAGGAGATCGTCGAAAGAACCGCGCTCGACGACCCGGCCGCTGTCCAGGACGTGGATGGTGTCCGCATCCCGGATTGTCGAGAGGCGGTGGGCGATAGTCACCGTCGTCCGCCCACGGGTCAGGGCGTCCAGCGCGACCTGCAGGTCGTGCTCGGTCCGGTTGTCCAGTGCGCTCGTTGCTTCGTCGAGGATGAGGACGCGGGGGTCTTTGAGCAGGGTGCGGGCGATGGCGATGCGCTGCTTCTCCCCACCGGAGAGTCGGTGCCCCTGGGAACCGACGACGGTGTCGAGACCATCCGGCAGCGACCTGACGAGATCGTCGATCTGAGCGGCGGCGAGAACCGCCCACAACTCGTCGTTGGTGGCAGCGGGCCTGGCCAGCAAGAGATTCTCCCGGATCGAGGTGTGCACGAGGTACGGGTTCTGATTGACCATGCCGACGATGCGGGTGAGATCCTCGAAGGCCAGGTGGCGCACGTCGACGCCGTCGATGGTGATCCGTCCGGTACTCGGGTCGGCGAGCCGGGCGATGAGGTTGCCCAGGGTGCTTTTCCCGGACCCGGTCTCCCCGACGAGGGCCGCGCTGCCCCCGGCCGGGATATGCAGGTCGATGCCAGTGAGGACGTTGCCCTCGACGCTGGGGTAGCGGTAGGAGACCCCGTCGATGGCGACCTCTCCGCGCACCGCTGCGGGGTCGACCCGGACCGGGTGGGTGGGCTCGGCTACCTCGACCGGTAGGTCGAGGTAGCCGAAGATCCGGCTGAGCAGCGCCATCGACGCCACCCAGTCCGCACCGACGTTGAGCAGGTTCATCAGCGGGCGGAAGATGCCGGCCTGGAGCGCGGTGAACGCGATGATGGTGCCCAGCGAGAGCGGGCCGACGACTTCGGGGTAGCCAGCAGCGAGGAAGACGAGGGCGGGGATCGCAGCGAACGCGAAGTCCATCGTCGCCAGGCGTCCGCGACCGGCCATCCGGGAACGCACCTCGAGGTCCGCGAGCTCCTCGGAGGACCGGGCGAACTGGCGACTGCGCAACGGCGCGATCCCCAGGGTGCGGGTGAGCATGGCCCCGCTGATCGACAGCGACTCGTGGATCTGTCCGGTCAACGCGGACAGGGTGCGCTGCCGCTCCACCGTCATGTCCCGTCGCAGGTGGGCCACCCGGCGGGTGAGCAGCAGCGCCGGGGGCAGCACGAATGCGGTGAGCAGGGTCAGCCGGGGGCTGAGGGCAAGCATGGCGACCAAGGTCGCGGTCACAGTGGTCAGACTCGTCACAATGGAGGTCGCCGTGTTCGTGACGACGGCCTGCAGGCCGCCGATGTCGTTCGTCAGCCGGGACTGGATCTCACCGCCGTGGGTGCGGGTGAAGAAGTCCATCGACTGGCGTTGCAGGTGGTCGAAGACTCGCGTACGCAGCGCGCTCATCACCGCTTGACCGGTGGAGGTGGTCAACCACGCTTGGATGATGCCAAGCAGCCCGTTCGCGGCGGCGACCGTGAGCAGGCCGAGGACGCAGAGCAAGAGCAGGGGTCGGTTGCCTTCTGGGATCGCCCGGTCGACCAGGGCCCGGATGAGGAAGGGTTGCCCGAGCGCGACGAGGGAAGACTCGACGATCACCAGCACGACGAGCGTCAAGCGCCCGATGTGCGGCCGGAACAGAGCCAGCACCCGGCGCAGGGGGACCGGGGACTCCGCGAGCTGGGCGCGGTCGCGAGGGTCGACGCGGCGCGCGCCACCGCCTTTGCCCATGCGCTACCCCTGGTTGGTCCTCAACGATCGATACGGCGAGCACCACGGTGCCGTCCGTGACGGCGCAGGATACTCGCTCTGGCTGTGAGCCCCCGCCACCTTTGGAGGCAAGGACAGCGCGGACCGGGTGAGTGCGATTTGGTGGGTCTGGGACCGGCCGGTAGCATGGAACACCGTGTCTGGCTAGGTCCAGGCCCACGAGTCGCGCAGGACGGGAGCCCGGACGGTGCGACACGCCCACTTCTCGCCGGGCGCCTCCTTCCGATCGTCATCCGTGACGGGTGTGTCCGGGAGCGGGGAGTGCAGGGGAGAGCACCCGGTGGTGGCCCCTCCAAGCAGGTGAGGGTGATGTCGCCGGCACGACAAGGACGTCACCGCTTCGCCGCGGGACGACAGACCAGAACAAGGAAAAGGAACCAGGTTGCCCACCATCAACCAGCTGGTGCGCAAGGGCCGGCAGGACAAGTCGAGCAAAGTCTCGACCCCTGCGCTCAAAGGCTCTCCGCAGCGCCGCGGCGTTTGCACGCGTGTCTACACCACGACTCCGAAGAAGCCCAACTCCGCGCTGCGCAAGGTTGCCCGGGTCAAGCTCACCTCTGGCATCGAGGTCACCGCCTATATCCCCGGTGAGGGCCACAACCTCCAGGAGCACTCGATGGTGCTCGTGCGCGGGGGGCGGGTCAAGGACCTGCCCGGTGTGCGCTACAAGATCATCCGAGGGGCGCTGGACACCCAGGGCGTGAAGAACCGCAAGCAGGCTCGCAGCCGCTACGGTGCGAAGAGGGTGAAGGGCTGATGCCACGCAAGGGCCCGGCCGCCAAGCGCCCCCTCGTCGTCGACCCCGTCTACCAGTCCCCGCTGGTCACTGCCCTGGTCAACAAGGTCCTCCTCGACGGCAAGAAGTCGATTGCCGAGAACATCGTCTACGGCGCCCTTGAGGGCTGCCGGGACAAGACTGGAACGGACCCGGTGGCCACGCTCAAGCGGGCGCTGGACAACATCAAGCCGACCCTGGAGGTCAAGTCCCGCCGCGTCGGTGGTGCCACCTACCAGGTTCCGATCGAGGTCAAGCCCAACCGGGCGACGACCCTGTCGCTGCGCTGGCTCGTGGGCTATTCCCGGCAGCGCCGTGAGAAGACGATGACCCAGCGCCTCATGAACGAGATCCTCGACGCGTCCAACGGCCTCGGCGCCGCGGTGAAGCGTCGTGAGGACACCCACAAGATGGCCGAGTCCAACAAGGCCTTCGCGCACTACCGCTGGTGACCCCAGCCTCCGGTATGCCGTGGGCGCGCCCGGTGCCCGCGGCATACCCGGCGACCACCCACCACTGACACGAGACGAGACAAGACGAAGTGGCACAGGACGTCCTGACCGACCTGACCAAGGTCCGGAACATCGGCATCATGGCGCACATCGACGCCGGTAAGACGACGACGACCGAGCGGGTGCTCTTCTACACCGGAGTCAACCGCAAGATGGGCGAGACCCACGACGGCGCGTCGACCACGGACTGGATGGAGCAGGAGAAGGAGCGGGGGATCACCATCACCTCCGCGGCGGTGACGTGCTTCTGGAACGAGAACCAGATCAACATCATCGACACCCCCGGTCACGTCGACTTCACCGTCGAGGTGGAGCGCTCCCTGCGCGTCTTGGACGGTGCGGTCGCGGTCTTCGACGGCAAAGAGGGCGTCGAGCCGCAGTCCGAGACGGTGTGGCGTCAGGCGGACAAGTACGACGTCCCCCGGATCTGTTTCGTCAACAAGATGGACAAGCTCGGGGCGGACTTCTACTTCACCGTCCAGACCATCAAGGACCGCCTGGGCGCGGAGCCGTTGGTCATCCAGCTGCCGATCGGCGCCGAGTCCGACTTCGTCGGTGTTGTCGACCTGGTCCAGATGCGCGCGCTGTATTGGGAGGGCGACGCCAAGGGCGACGTCACCATGGGCGCCCATTATGAGGTGCGAGAGATCCCCGAGGACCTCAAAGACCGGGCGCAGGCGTACCACCAGCAGCTCGTGGAGCGGGTCGCGGAGTCCGACGACGAGCTCATGGAGAAGTACCTCGAGGGCGGCGAGCTCACCCTTGATGAGCTCAAGGCCGGCATTCGCGCACTGACCGTGTCCTCGACGCTCTACCCGGTCATCTGCGGTTCGGCGTTCAAGAACCGTGGCGTCCAGCCCATGCTCGACGCCGTTATCGACTACCTACCGAGCCCGCTCGACCTGCCGCCGATGCAGGGCCACGCTGTGGGCGACGAGGACGAGGAAATCGTCCGTCACCCCGACGCCACCGAGCCGTTCTCGGCCCTGGCGTTCAAGGTCGCGGCGCACCCGTTCTTCGGCACCTTGACCTTCATCCGGGTCTACTCCGGGCGGATCTCCGCCGGGACCCAGGTGCTCAACTCCACGAAGGTCAAGAAGGAGCGCGTCGGCAAGCTCTTCCAGATGCATGCCAACAAGGAGAACCCTGTTGACGAGGCACTCGCTGGTCACATCTACGCCGCCATCGGCCTTAAGGGGACGACCACCGGCGACACCCTCGCCGATCTGACCAAACCGGTCGTGCTGGAGTCGATGACCTTCCCCGAGCCGGTGATCCAGGTCGCCATCGAACCCAAGACCAAGGGCGACCAGGAGAAGCTCGGGACTGCCATCCAGCGCCTAGCCGAGGAAGACCCGACCTTCCAGGTCAGCCTTGACGAGGAGACCGGGCAGACGATCATTGCCGGGATGGGCGAGCTCCACCTCGACATCCTCGTCGACCGGATGCGCCGGGAGTTCAAGGTCGAGGCCAACGTCGGCAAACCTCAGGTCGCCTACCGGGAGACGATCCGGCGGACTGTGGACCGGCTCGACTACACCCACAAGAAGCAGACCGGTGGATCCGGTCAGTTCGCGAAGATCCAGATCGCGATCGAGCCTTTGGACACCGCCGAGGGCGAGCTCTACGAGTTCGAGAACAAGGTGACCGGCGGTCGGGTGCCGCGGGAGTACATCCCCAGTGTCGACGCCGGCATCCAGGATGCGATGCAGTATGGCGTGCTCGCCGGCTATCCGCTCGTCGGGATCAAGGCGACCCTGCTCGACGGTGCCGCCCATGATGTCGACTCCTCGGAGATGGCGTTCAAGATCGCCGGTTCCATGGCCCTCAAGGAGGCGGTCCGCAAGGCCGATCCGGTGCTGCTCGAGCCGATGATGGCCGTCGAGGTGCGCACCCCCGAGGAGTACATGGGCGACGTCATCGGAGACATCAACTCCCGCCGCGGGCACATCCAGGCGATGGAGGAGGTCAGCGGCGCCAAGGTCGTCCGGGCGGTGGTTCCACTCTCGGAGATGTTCGGCTATGTCGGCGACCTGCGGTCCAAGACCCAGGGCCGGGCGAACTACTCGATGGAGTTCGACAGCTACGCCGAGGTCCCCAGGTCGGTAGCCGAGGAGATCGTCAAGAAGACCCGCGGCGAGTGAGTCGGTAGACTGAGCCGTGGTCTCCCGCACCCGGCATACCGTCCGCACTCGGCATACCGTCAGAGAAACCCAGTACGACGCCACGTCCTGCCCGGTCGTGCAGCGTAAAACCCAGAAACCGTCCTAGGAGGACAACGAAAGTGGCGAAGGCAAAGTTCGAGCGGACCAAGCCGCACGTCAACATCGGCACCATCGGTCACATCGACCATGGCAAGACGACGCTGACGGCTGCGATCTCCAAGGTCCTGCACGACAAGTACCCCGACCTGAACCCGGTGTTCGCATTCGACGACATCGACAAGGCGCCGGAGGAGAAGCAGCGCGGGATCACCATCTCCATCGCGCACATCGAGTACCAGACCGAGGGCCGGCACTATGCCCACGTCGACTGCCCCGGGCACGCGGACTACGTCAAGAACATGATCACCGGTGCCGCCCAGATGGACGGCGCGATCCTTGTGGTCGCAGCGACCGACGGTCCGATGCCGCAGACCAAGGAGCACGTCCTGCTTGCCCGTCAGGTCGGCGTGCCCTACATCGTCGTCGCGCTCAACAAGACCGACATGGTCGATGACGAGGAGATCCTCGAGTTGGTCGAGATGGAGGTCCGCGAGCTCCTCTCCGACTACGAGTTCCCCGGCGACGACCTGCCGGTCGTGCGAGTCTCGGCACTCAAGGCCCTTGAGGGTGACGCCGAGTGGGGCAAGTCGGTCCTGGACCTCATGGACGCTGTGGACGACTACATCCCCGAGCCGGAGCGCGACATCGACAAGCCGTTCCTCATGCCCGTGGAGGATGTCTTCACCATCACCGGTCGTGGCACCGTCGTCACCGGCCGGATCGAGCGTGGCGTTCTCAAGGTCAACGAGGAGGTCGAGATCGTCGGCATCCACCCCGGCCCGGCCACCAAGACCACCGTCACCGGCGTCGAGATGTTCCGCAAGCTGCTCGATGAGGGCCGCGCCGGCGAGAACGTCGGCCTGCTCCTGCGTGGCATCAAGCGCGAGGAGGTCGAGCGCGGCCAGGTCGTCGTCAAGCCCGGCTCGATCACCCCGCACACGGAGTTCGACGCCAACGTCTACATCCTCTCCAAGGACGAGGGTGGTCGGCACACCCCGTTCTACGACAACTACCGTCCGCAGTTCTACTTCCGGACCACCGACGTCACCGGAGTCGTCTCCCTGCCCGAGGGCACTGAGATGGTCATGCCCGGTGACAACACCGAGATGTCGGTCGAGCTCATCCAGCCGATCGCCATGGAGGAGGGCCTGAAGTTCGCCATCCGTGAGGGTGGCCGTACCGTCGGCGCCGGCCGGGTCACCAAGATCAACAAGTGACCTGACCCCTCGCCCCCGAAGGGCCCCGGCCGCTGTGTGCGGCTGGGGCCCTTCGGGGTTTGGGGTGCCGGGTGCGCGGTCTCCGGAGCCCGATGTGCGCTCTTGGATGCCCGATGCGCGGCGATTTGGGATAGGACCCCTGCCTCTGGCACACTGTTCAGGTTGCCTGGCGCGCGCGCCCGACCCAGCAGGGGCGGGTGTGCCCACGCCCCGGTCGACCGAACCACCCAGTCGGTGGGGCGGGGCCGGACGAAGAGCCAGGCTCCGGCCCATCGGGCCAGAAGACCAACCACGACGGTTCGCCGCGCGAGAGCGCGAGGACTCGGGGCGCGAAGCGGGCGCGACACGCCCGACCGCGGGGGTCGGAGGCCAGAGGTGTCGGCACAGAACCATGGAGTAGTTGGACGGCGAGAGAGAGACGGGTTCGTCAATGGCGGGACAGAAGATCCGCATCCGATTGAAGTCGTATGACCACGAGGTCATCGACTCCTCGGCGCGCAAGATCGTCGACACGGTCCAGCGGGCCGGCGCGACGGTGGTCGGCCCGGTGCCGCTGCCCACGGAGAAGAACGTCTACGTGGTCATCCGCTCACCGCACAAGTACAAGGACAGCCGCGAGCACTTCGAGATGCGCACCCACAAGCGCCTCATCGACATCATCGACCCGACACCCAAAGCTGTCGACTCGCTGATGCGTCTCGACCTCCCGGCGGACGTCAACATCGAGATCAAGCTCTGAGGGCTGTTCCATGATTGCCACGAAGAACGTCAAAGGGTTGCTGGGCACCAAGCTCGGCATGACCCAGATGTGGGACGAGAGCAACCGCCTCGTCCCGGTCACCGTCATCGAGGTCGGGCCGAACGTCGTCACCCAGGTGCGCACACCTGAGGCCGACGGGTATGCCGCGGTCCAACTCGGCTACGGCCAGATCGACCCACGCAAGGTCACCAAGCCGCTCACCGGCCACTTCGAGAAGGCCGGGGTCACCCCGCGCCGTCACCTCGTCGAACTCCGGACCTCCGACGCCGCTGAGTACAGCCTCGGCCAGGAACTGGCAGCCGACACCTTCGAGGTGGGCCAGGAGGTGGACGTCACCGGAACCACGAAGGGCAAGGGCTTCGCCGGGGTGATGAAGCGTCATGGCTTCGCCGGGGTCTCCTCCAGCCACGGTGCCCACCGCAACCACCGCAAGCCGGGCTCCATCGGTGGCTGCGCCACCCCGGGGCGAGTCTTCAAGGGGATGCGTATGGCCGGCCGGATGGGCGGGCAGCGCCAGACCACCCAGAACCTCACGATCCACGCTGTCGACACCCAGCGGGGCCTGCTCCTGGTCAAGGGAGCCGTCCCTGGGCCGCGCGGTGGCGTCGTGTTCGTCCGCTCCGCCGCGAAGGGAGCCTGACTCAGATGGCAACCCAGACCGCAGTCCGCGTGTCGGTTGACCTGCCCGCCGAGATCTTCGACGTGCAGACCAACGTTCCGCTGATCCACCAGGTCGTCGTCGCCCAACTCGCCGCCGCGCGCCAGGGCACCCACGCCACCAAGACCCGCGGCGACGTCCGCGGCGGTGGCAAGAAGCCGTATCGACAGAAAGGCACCGGCCGGGCCCGTCAGGGCTCGATCCGGGCACCTCAGTTCGCCGGTGGTGGCACTGTGCACGGCCCGCAGCCGCGTGACTACTCTCAGCGCACCCCGAAGAAGATGAAGGCCGCCGCACTGCGGGGAGCCCTGTCGGACCGGGCCCGGCACGGTCGCATCCACGTGGTCGAGGCCCTGGTCACCGGTGAGACGCCCTCGACGAAAGCGGCGAAGGCGCTGCTGTCCGGGCTGAGCGAGCGCAAGCACCTGCTCGTCGTGCTCGACCGCACCGACCAGGTCTCGCTGATGTCGGTGCGCAACCTCCCGGACGTCCACGTCCTCGCCGTCGATCAGCTCAACACCTACGACGTGCTGTGTGCCGACGACGTCGTTTTCACGATGGAGGCTTTTGCCATCTTCGTCGGCGGCGCTGCGCGGAGTTCCGTCGGTAGCGACCAGGTGACAGCGGTCGGGAGCGACGAGGTGACAGCGGTCGGGAGCGACGAGGTGACAGCGGTCGGGAGCGACGACGTCGCGCAGGCCGAGAAGAAGGTGGACGAGAAGTGACCCAGACCAAGAACCCCCGCGACATCCTCATCGCGCCGGTCGTCTCGGAGAAGTCCTATGGACTCCTCGACGAGGGCAAGTACACGTTCGTCGTCGACCCGCGTTCGAACAAGACCGAGATCAAGATCGCGGTTGAGCAGATCTTCGGAGTCAAGGTGGACTCGGTCCACACGATGAACCGCCGCGGCAAGGTCCGTCGGACCCGCTCCGGCGTGGGCCGGCGCAAGGACACCAAACGCGCCGTCGTCACCCTGCGCGAGGGATCCATCGACATTTTCGGCGCGGGCGCCTGAAGGAACTAGGGGAGACACCACCATGGGTATCCGCAAGTACAAGCCGACGACGCCGGGACGGCGTGGGTCGAGCGTGGCTGACTTCGTCGAAGTCACTCGTTCGACGCCGGAGAAGTCCCTCGTCCGTCCGCTGAGCAAGTCCGGAGGCCGCAACAACAGCGGACGGATCACCACGCGTCATATCGGCGGCGGGCACAAGCGTGCCTACCGGGTCATCGACTTCCGTCGTCACGACAAGGACGGCGTGCCGGCCAAGGTCGCGCACATCGAGTACGACCCCAACCGCTCGGCCCGGATCGCGCTGCTGCACTACGCCGACGGCGAGAAGCGCTACATCCTGGCCCCCAAGGGCCTGGAGCAGGGCACGGCTGTGGAAAACGGCCCGAGTGCGGACATCAAGCCCGGCAACTCGCTGCCGCTGCGCAACATCCCGACCGGCACGGTCGTGCACGCCGTCGAACTCAAGCCCGGTGGCGGGGCCAAGATCGCCCGCAGTGCCGGGGTGCGCGTCCAACTCGTCGCCAAGGACGGTCCCTACGCCCAGTTGCGGATGCCGTCCGGGGAGATCCGTAACGTCGACGCTCGGTGCCGCGCCACCATCGGTGAGGTCGGCAATGCCGAACAGTCCAACATCAACTGGGGTAAAGCGGGTCGGATGCGATGGAAGGGCAAGCGCCCGACCGTGCGCGGCGTCGTCATGAACCCGGTCGACCACCCTCATGGCGGTGGTGAGGGTCGCACCTCCGGTGGTCGCCACCCGGTGAGCCCCTGGGGTAAGCCCGAGGGCCGCACTCGCCGCCGCGGCAAGCCGAGCGACAAGCTCATCGTCCGCCGCCGCCGTACGGGCAAGAAGCGCTGATAGGAGCCACGACTCATGCCTCGCAGTCTGAAGAAGGGCCCCTTCATCGACGACCACCTGCAGAAGAAGGTGGACGCCGCCAACGAAGGGGGCAGCAAGAACGTCATCAAGACCTGGTCTCGCCGTTCGGTCGTCAGCCCGGACATGCTCGGCCACACCTTCGCCGTGCACGACGGGCGCAAGCACGTCCCGGTCTTCGTCACCGAGTCGATGGTCGGCCACAAGCTCGGCGAGTTCGCCCCGACCCGCACGTTCAAGGGTCACGTCAAGGACGACAAGAAGGGACGTCGTCGCTGATGTCCGAACAGATCACCCCCCAGTCGCGGGCCGTCGCCCGCCACGTGCGGGTCACCCCGATGAAGGCTCGCCGGATCGTCGACCTGATCCGTGGCCGCAACGCCGCCGAAGCTGTCGCGACCCTGCGCTTTGCGCCGCAGGCCGCCTCGGATCCGGTCCGAAAGGTCCTCGAGTCGGCGATGGCGAACGCACGGGTGCGGGCCGACCAGCACGCGGAGCGCTTCGACGAGCGGGAGCTTGTGGTGGCCGCCGCCTATGTCGACGAAGGCCCGACGATGAAACGGTTCCGGCCGCGCGCACAGGGCCGGGCATCCCGCATCAACAAACGCACGAGCCACATCACCGTGGTCGTCGCCCCCAAGGCTGTCAGGAACGGAGGTCACCGCTGATGGGTCAGAAGGTCAACCCCTACGGCTTCCGTCTGGGTATCACCACAGAGCATCGGAGCCGCTGGTTCGCCGACTCCACGACGACAGGTCAGCGCTACCGCGACTATGTCAAGGAAGACGTCGCCATCCGCCGGCTCATGTCGCAGGGCATGGACCGCGCCGGTATCGCCCGGGTCGACATCGAGCGCACCCGGGACCGAGTCCGGGTCGACATCCACACCGCGCGTCCAGGCATCGTCATCGGCCGCCGCGGCGCCGAGGCTGACCGGATTCGCGGTGAGCTCGAGAAGCTCACCGGCAAGCAGGTGCAGCTCAACATCCTCGAGGTGAAGAACCCCGAGACGGACGCCCAGCTCGTCGCCCAGGGCATCGCTGAGCAGCTCTCGGCGCGGGTCTCTTTCCGGCGCGCGATGCGCAAGGGCATGCAGTCCGCGACGCGCGCCGGTGCCAAGGGCATTCGGGTGCAGGTCTCGGGCCGTCTCGGCGGCGCCGAAATGTCCCGAACGGAGTTCTACCGCGAGGGTCGAGTCCCGCTACACACCCTGCGCGCCAACATCGACTACGGCTTCTATGAAGCCAAGACGACGTTCGGCCGGATCGGCGTCAAGGTCTGGATCTACAAGGGCGACCTCACGGCCCGAGAACTTGCTGCCCAGCAGGCTGCCGCACCGCGCCCGGCGCGGGGTCCACGCCGCGACGGCGCCGACCGCCCCGCCCGGGCCCGCCGCACCGAGGCGCCGGCAAGCGGGGCTGCCCAGGTCGAGACCACGAGCGAGTCGACGCCGGCGGCTGTGAGCACGGAGGGAGAGTCCAGCTGATGTTGATTCCTCGACGCATCAAGCACCGCAAACAACACCACCCGGGTCGCAGTGGGGCTGCCAAGGGCGGCACTGCCTTGGCCTTCGGTGACTACGGAATCCAGGCGCTCGAACCGGCATACGTCACCAACCGTCAGATCGAGTCGGCGCGTATTGCGATGACTCGATACATCCGCCGTGGCGGCAAGGTGTGGATCAACATCTACCCGGACCGGCCGCTGACGAAGAAGCCCGCCGAGACCCGGATGGGCTCCGGCAAGGGCTCGCCAGAGTGGTGGATCGCCAACGTCAAACCGGGACGGATCATGTTCGAGCTCTCCGGTGTCCCGGAAGAGACTGCACGGGAGGCGATGCGCCTCGCGATACACAAGCTGCCGATGAAGTGCCGCTTCGTTCAGCGTGAGGGTGGTGACTTCTGATGGCTGTGGGTTCGAAGGACCTGACCAGCGCAGAGCTGCGCGGCTTCGACGACGACAAACTCGCCGACGAGCTGCGCAAGGCCAAGGAGGAGCTGTTCAACCTGCGATTCCAGTCCGCGACTGGCCAGCTGGACAACCACGGCCGGTTGCGGGCCGTCCGCCGGGACATCGCCCGCATCTACACCGAGATGCGGGAGCGTGAGCTCGGTATCGGCGAGGCACCGGCGAAGGCGCAGGCCAAGTGATGAGTGAGAACGTGAAGGACACCGTGAACGAACAGAGTGCCGAGCACGTCGTGGAGCACGCCGTCGAGCAGGACAGCGACGGGTCGGGCACGCCGGCTGCGGAGCGGTCCATCCGCAAGACCCGCCAGGGATACGTCGTCAGCGACAAGATGGACAAGACCGTTGTCGTCGAGGTCGAGGACCGGGTCAAGCACGCCCTCTACGGCAAGGTGATGCGGCGCTCGAGCAAGGTCAAGGCGCACGACGAGGAGAACACCGCCGGGATCGGCGACCGCGTCCTCATCATGGAGACCCGCCCGCTGAGCGCTACCAAGCGCTGGCGCATCGTGGAGATCCTCGAGAAGGCCAAGTAGTCCAAGGTTCGGCCAGGCTCGGCCGACCGGGACCCACCCGATGCGGGTGTCCACCCGGTGGCCCGAGAACCAGCACGACGAGTAGGAGAAGACCAGTGATCCAGCAGGAGTCGCGACTGAAGGTCGCCGACAACACGGGTGCCAAGGAGATTCTGTGCATCCGGGTTCTCGGCGGCTCCGGTCGCCGGTATGCCGGCATCGGCGACACCATCGTCGCCACTGTCAAGGACGCCGTCCCCGGTGGCAACGTCAAGAAGGGCGACGTCGTCAAGGCGGTCGTCGTCCGCACCAAGAAGGAGCGTCGCCGCGCCGACGGCTCCTACATCAAGTTCGACGAGAACGCCGCGGTGATTCTGAAGAACGACGGTGACCCCCGGGGCACCCGCATCTTCGGCCCGGTCGGGCGGGAGCTGCGGGAGAAGCGCTTCATGAAGATCATCTCCCTGGCACCGGAGGTGCTCTAACACCATGGCGAAGTTGAAGATCAAGAAGGGCGACACCGTGCAGGTGCTCGCCGGCAAGGACAAGGGTTCCACCGGCAAAGTCATTGCGGTGTATCGGGAGACCTCCCGTGTCCTGGTCGAGGGCGTGAACAGGGTGACCCGGCACACCAAGGCCGGCGAGTCGGCTCGGGGCACCCGCACCGGCGGTCTGGTCGTCCAGGAGGCGCCGATCCACGTGAGCAACGTGGCTGTCGTCGACTCCAGCGACAAGAAGCCCACCCGGATCAAGACCCGCGTCGAGACCGTCGAGCGCGACGGCCGGTCCAAGACCGTCCGCACCCGCGTCGGCGCCCGCTCGGGCAAGGACCTGTGAGAGAGATGCCAGACACCGCGACTACCCCGCGCCTGAAGACGCGCTACCAGGACCAGATCCGGTCCACGCTCAAGGATCAGTTCGGCTACCCCAACGCCATGCAGATCCCCGGCGTGGTCAAGGTCGTCGTCAACATGGGCGTCGGCGACGCAGCCAAGGACAGCAAGCTCATCGAGGGCGCCGTACGGGACCTCACCGCGATCACCGGCCAGAAGCCGGTGGTCACGAAGGCCCGCAAGTCGATTGCCCAGTTCAAGCTGCGCGAGGGCATGCCGATCGGCGCCCACGCCACCTTGCGCGGGGACCGGATGTGGGAGTTCCTCGACCGACTCGTCTCGATCGCCCTGCCGCGCATCCGTGACTTCCGAGGCTTGTCGCCGAGGCAGTTCGATGGACGAGGCAACTACACCTTCGGTCTCAACGAGCAGTCCATGTTCCACGAGATCGACCAGGATCGGATCGACCGCGTCCGTGGCATGGACATCACGGTCGTGACGACGGCGAGCAACGACGACGAGGGGCGTGCGTTGCTCAAGGCCCTCGGCTTCCCCTTCAAGGAGAACTGAGATGGCCAAGACTGCACTCGTCAACAAGGCGAACCGGAAGCCGAAGTTCAAGGTCCGTGCCTATACCCGCTGTCAGCGGTGTGGCCGGCCGCACTCGGTCTACCGCAAGTTCGGCCTGTGCCGTATCTGCCTGCGTGAGCTCGCCCACCGTGGTGAGCTGCCAGGCGTGACCAAGTCCTCCTGGTGAGCCCGCTCACCTGAGTCAGAGGTATGCCGAGGGCGACGGCGGTGGCATGACCACCTACCCACTCCTCGCGGCATACGACGCAACAAACCAGACCATCTACATCGAAGGTCCGGCCCGGCGGATATCGCCGCGGCAGGAAACCACGGTGAGAGAGGGCGGAGAAGCCCCATGACCATGACAGACCCGATTGCGGACATGCTGACCCGCGTCCGGAACGCCAACTCGGCGCACAAGGACACCGTGTCCATGCCGTTTTCCAAACTGAAGGCCCGGATCGCGCAGATCCTCCAGGCCGAGGGTTACATCGCCGGCTGGGCCGTCGAGGACGCCGAGGTCGGCCAGACCCTGACGATCACCCTCAAGTACGGCCCGAACCGGGAGCGCTCCATCGCCGGCCTGCGCCGCGTGTCCAAGCCCGGCCTACGCGTGTATGCCAAGTCCACCAACCTGCCCAAGGTGCTTGGTGGTCTTGGTATCGCGATCATTTCGACGTCCTCCGGACTGCTCACCGACAAGCAGGCCGCCAACAAGGGTGTGGGTGGGGAAGTCCTCGCCTACATCTGGTAAGGGGAAGCACCATGTCCCGTATCGGACGTCTTCCCGTCGCCGTCCCCGGTGGCGTGGACGTGAACATCCAGGACCGGACGGTCACGGTCAAGGGCCCCAAGGGTGAGCTCTCACACACGGTGGCGAGTCCGATCACCGTGGAGCAGGGCAGCAATGGCGTCGAGGTCAAGCGCCCCGACGACGAGCGCAACTCACGCTCGCTGCACGGGCTGACTCGGACCCTGATCAACAACATGGTTATCGGGGTCACCGAGGGCTATGTCAAGAAGATGGAGATCGTCGGCACCGGCTACCGGGTGCAGAACAAGGGGGGCTCCCTGGAGTTCGCCCTGGGCTACAGCCACCCGATCACCGTCGTGCCGCCGGCCGGGATCACCTTCACCGTGGAGGCGCCCACGCGCTTCCAGGTCGAGGGTATCGACAAGCAGCTCGTCGGCGAGGTCGCCGCGAACATCCGCAAGCTCCGCAAGCCCGACCCCTACAAGGGCAAGGGTGTCCGCTACGCGGGCGAGCAGATCCGCCGCAAGGTCGGAAAGGCTGGGAAGAAGTAAGCCATGGGCATGATCGTCAAGCGCGCCAAGGGCAAGTCCGCTGCAAGGACCCGTCGCCACCATCGCGTCCGCAAGAATCTCTCGGGTACTCCCGCCCGACCCCGCCTGGTCGTCTCTCGCAGCGCCCGACACGTGTTCGTCCAGCTGGTCGACGACAGCGTGGGCAAGACCCTCGCCTGCGCCTCCACGATGGAGGCCGATGTGCGTGCCCTGACCGGGGACAAGACGTCGAAGGCGAAACGGGTCGGCACGCTCGTCGCCGAACGGGCCAAGGCCGCAGGTATCGAGACCGTCGTCTTCGACCGCGGCGGCAACAAGTACCACGGCCGGGTGGCGGCCATCGCCGACGGCGCCCGCGAGGGAGGCCTGTCACTGTGATGACCGCTGTCCAGACCACCACTGTCGAGATGAGGAACATCTGATGCCAGGACCCCAGCGTCGAGGCGCCGGGCCCGCCGGCGGCGAGCGCACCGAGCGCGGTGACCGCCGCGAGCGTCGCGACGACCGTCGTGGCGGCCGCGAGGCCCGGGATGCCGACAAGAGCCAGTACCTCGAGCGTGTCGTGACCATCAATCGGGTCGCGAAGGTCGTCAAGGGTGGCCGTCGTTTCAGCTTCACCGCGCTCGTCGTCGTCGGTGACGGTGACGGCACTGTCGGTGTCGGCTACGGCAAGGCCAAGGAGGTGCCAGCAGCGATCGCCAAGGGCGTCGAGGAAGCGAAGAAGGCCTTCTTCAAGGTGCCCCGGATCCAGGGCACCATCCCGCACCCGGTCCAGGGTGAGGCTGCAGCCGGTGTCGTCATGCTCCGTCCGGCCAGCCCCGGTACCGGGGTCATCGCCGGTGGGCCGGTGCGCGCCGTGCTGGAGTGCGCCGGCATCCACGACGTGCTGTCCAAGAGCCTCGGCTCGGACAACGCGATCAACATCGTCCACGCGACCGTCGCGGCTCTCAAGGGGCTGGAGCGTCCCGAAGCGGTCGCAGCGCGCCGGGGCCTTCCGGTCGACCAGGTCGCGCCGGCTGCGATGCTGCGGGCTCAGGCTGCTGGCCGGGAGGCCGAGCGGGCTGCAGCGAAGGCAGGTGCGTGATGGCTCACCTCAAGGTGACCCAGGTGCGCGGAACGGTGGGCACGCTGCAGGCGCACCGTGACACCCTGCGAACCCTGGGTCTGAAGCGGATCCACGACGTCGTTGTCAAGGAGGACCGCCCCGAGGTCCGGGGCATGGTCCGTGCGGTGGCCCATCTGGTCACCGTCGAGGAGGTTGACTGACCATGGCTGACACCACAGCCACCACGCCGACCCAGAGTGGGGCCGGGGACTCCGGCGCAGCCCTGAAGGTGCACCATCTGCGGCCCGCGCCAGGTGCGAAATCCGCCAAGATCCGCGTCGGCCGTGGTGAGGGCGGCAAACGCGGCAAGACCGCCGGCCGGGGCACCAAAGGCACCAAAGCCCGCTACCAGGTTGCGGAGAGCTTCCAGGGTGGGACCACTCCGCTGCACATGCGCTTCCCGAAGCTGCGTGGGTTCAAGAACCCGTTCCGGACGACGTATCAGGTTGTCAACCTGGACCGGCTCGCTGTGCTCTACCCGCAGGGCGGCGACGTCACCGTTGAGGACCTCGTCGCCAAGGGTGCCGTGCGCTCCGGTCAGCTCGTCAAGGTCCTGGGCACAGGGGAGATCGGCGTCGCGGTGCACGTCACCGCCGATGCGGTCTCGACCAGCGCCCGGGTGAAGATCGAGGGGGCCGGCGGGTCGGTGACCACCGCCTGACCCTGCCCCTCGCCGTATGCCGCGAGCCGTCGACCCGGCGGGCCCGCGGCATACGGCACGGGTCCCCCCACGGCATACCCGTCTCGGCCGTCGGCGAACGCACCGGTGACCGGCCGGGGTATCGTGTGACGGATTTCCGACCGCAGCCGCCAGCAGCTGCATCCCTGGAGGACACGTGCTCACCGCCTTCGGTCGGGCGTTCAAGACGCCCGATCTGCGCAGGAAGATCCTGTTCACTCTGGCGATCATCGCCATCTACCGGCTCGGCGCCTTCGTCCCCGCGCCCGGGGTGAGCTACCGACGCGTCCAGGAGTGCATGGCCGGAGCAGACACCAATTCTGGTTTCCTCGGCCTGGTCAACCTCTTCAGCGGTGGCGCACTTCTGCAGTTGTCGATCTTCGCGCTGGGGATCATGCCCTACATCACAGCGAGCATCATCGTCCAGCTGCTCACGGTCGTCATCCCCCGCTTCGAGACCTTGAAGAAGGAGGGACAGGCCGGGCAGACGAAGATGACGCAGTACACCCGATACCTGACCATCGGGCTGGCCATCCTGCAGTCCTCGACACTGGTCACCTTTGCGCACAACCCACAGCAGTTGTTCGGAAACCCGGCGTGCACGAGCATTCTCGTCGACGACTCCGTCGTGACCATCTTGATCATGGTGCTGACGATGACGGCGGGCACCGGGCTCATCATGTGGCTGGGTGAACTCGTCACCGACAAGGGCGTCGGCAACGGCATGTCGGTCCTCATTTTCACCTCGATCGCCGCCGGGTTTCCCGGGTCACTCTGGGCGATCCAGCAGAAGGACGGTCGGTGGGACATCCTCATCGGGGTTGTCCTGCTCGGCTTCGCGATCATCGCTGCCGTGGTCTACGTCGAGCAGAGTCAGCGCCGCATTCCGGTGCAGTACGCCAAGCGGATGGTCGGGCGGCGCGTCTACGGCGGGACCTCGACCTACATCCCGCTCAAGGTCAACATGGCGGGGGTCATCCCGATCATCTTCGCCGCCTCGCTCATCGCGATGCCGGCGCTTGTCGCGCAGTTCGCCATCAAGCCGGACGGCACCGGGCCGGGGTGGGCGAACTGGATCCAGGCGAACCTCACCCGGGGCGACCACTGGGTCTACATGCTCACCTATGCGGTGCTCATCCTGTTCTTCACCTTCTTCTACGTCTCGATCACGTTCAACCCCAATGAGGTCGCCGACAACATGAAGAAGTACGGCGGCTTCATCCCGGGTATTCGCGCTGGGCGACCCACAGCCGAGTACCTGCAGTACGTCCTCACCCGCATCACCGTGCCGGGAGCGATTTACCTCACGTTCATCTCACTCATCCCGCTGATTGCACTGGCCCTCGCCGGGGGTAACGCCGCCGCGAACTTCCCGTTCGGGGGCACCTCGATCCTCATCGTCGTCGGGGTCGGCCTCGAGACGGTCAAGCAGATCGAGGCCCAGCTGCAACAGCGGCACTACGAAGGGTTCCTGCGTTAGATGCAACTCATCATCCTTGGCCCTCCCGGAGCAGGTAAGGGCACCCAAGCAGCGCGGGTTGCCGAGCATCTCGGCATCCCGGCGATCTCGACGGGTGAGATCTTCCGCGCCAACATCCGGGGCGGGACCCAACTCGGCCAGCAGGTGGCATCGATCCTCGCCTCAGGTGGTTTCGTCTCCGACGACATCACCAACGCAATCGTGGCGGACCGGCTCTCCCAGGAAGACTGTGTCCCCGGGTTCCTCCTCGACGGCTATCCCCGCACGATCGCGCAGGTGGTCGCGCTCGAAGCGATGCTCGCGCAGAGTGGTCGGCCGCTGACTCGAGTCCTCGAACTGGTCGTGCCCGATGACGCCGTCGTGGCCCGGCTGCTCAAGAGAGCCCAGGTGGAGGGACGGGCCGACGACACCGAGGAGGTCATCCGGGAACGGATGGCGATCTACCACCGGGAGACCAAGCCGCTGTCGGACGCCTACACTGAGCGCGGTCTGCTGACGCGGGTCGATGGTGAGGGCGACATCGACGAGGTCACCCAGCGCCTGGTGGCTGCGCTCGGGTAGGCCCCACCCGTCGAGTGTCCCGCCCAGTTCCCGGCAGCCCCGAAACCGTCGAGTGTTCGGCCCGGGTCTGGGCCGAGACCGTCGAGTGAGGACAACACGCCGTATGCCACGTGGCTGGTACGGCGGGTTCTCCTCACTCGACGGGCGCTGTGGATAACAGACGGGCGCTGTGGATAACAGCGGCGGCGCGTCAGCGGATCCGGGCACGCTGGGGGTGTGCGACCGCAACCATTGCCAGCAGCTCTGGCCGATGCGCCGTTCAGCGTCCGACAGGCCCGGGACCACGATGTTCCCCAGCAGCGGCTACGGCGAAAGGATCTGATCACTCCCACTCGGGGCGTGCGGTCGCACACCCCGAGTAGCACCGTCGCGGACCGGGCGCGCGAAGTCCAGCTGGGTCTGGGGGAGCGGACCGCGTTCTCGCACGTGACTGCAGCGCTGCTGTGGGGTCTGCCGCTACCTCATGCTCTCGCCGGCCGCGCGGATCTCGATGTCATGACGTGCACTCGTGGCGGTCAAGTTGTGCGCACCGGGTGCGTCGGTCATCGAGGATTGGAGCGGCGCACGGTGACTCTGGTCGATGATGTCCGCGTCGTCTCCATGGCCGACACCTGGTGTGATCTGGCTGATCTTGGGCGAAGGCGAATCAGCACGGATGACCTCGTCGTCATCGGGGATGCATGCGTGGCTGCGCTCGACGCGCGCTCGCGGGCCGTCATCCATCCCGGGGCTCGGACATCGCCGGGGGTCCGGGCACTGCACGAGGCGCTCGGTGGCAGGGTTCGACCACGCGGCAAGGTGATGCTGCGCGAGGCGCTCCAACTCATCCGCCCCCGAGTCCGTTCACCCATGGAGTCCCGGTCCCGGCTGATGTTCATCCGGGCCGGGTTTCCCGAGCCCGAGGTCAACGGCATCATCGCCGACGAGGGTGGGGGCTGGCTCGCCGAAGGGGACCTCGTATGGCGCGCCGAACAGGTCATCGGCGAATACCAGGGGGAAGCCCACGGTGGCATCACTCGACGGAGCAGGGACGCGTCGAGGTCGCGACTGCTGGCCAGTCGTGGCTGGATCGTGGAGGAACTCTTCGCAGAGGACGTGTTCGCCCGGCCGCGTCGCGTCGACGTGTTGCAGCGCATGGCCGGGCACCTGGATCTGGATCCTGGCACGTTGCTCATCGCGTGACCCCCAGTGACCACGCTCTCGCCGAGGCCGTACGACGCCGAGACCCGCGCCACGACGGTCGAGTGAGGAGTACGCGCCGTATGAGGCAGGGCTGGTGCGGCGTGTTCTCCTCACTCGACTGTCTGGAGGCGGGGGTCGGGTCAGCGAGTCGCCGACGGGTAGGGTGACCCCCCGTGGGAATGCGTGGACGCCGGCGGACCAGGACGCTGCCCGGCAAGAGCCCTGAGCAACTCGCCGGGATGCGCACCGCCGGACTAGTGGTCGCCCGGACCCTGGCGTTGCTCGCCGAGAGCGTGCGTCCAGGCATGTCCACGCTCGACCTCGACACCCTCGCAGAAACACACATCCGTGACCAGGGGGGCATCCCGAACTTCCAGCTCGTTCCCGGATACCGACACACCCTGTGCACGAGCGTCAACGAGGAGATCGTCCACGGCATACCTCGTGCCGACAAGCGCCTTGCCGAGGGTGACCTGCTTTCTGTCGACTGTGGTGCTCAGGTCGGGACGTGGAACGGTGATGCTGCCTTCTCCTGCATTGTCGGAGGCCGCGACGCCGGCAGCGCTGTGGACCTCGCCTTGGCCGACGACACCGAGGAGGCGCTGTGGGCAGGGATTGTCGCGATGCGGAGCGGGGGCAGGCTGTATGCCGTGGGTGAGGCCGTGGAGGGCTGCGTCATCGCGGCGGGGGAGCGACGTGGGCGAGAATACGGGATTGTCGAGGACTACGTCGGGCACGGCATTGGGACATCGATGCACATGGACCCGCACGTACCCAACTTCGCGATCAAGGGCCGTAGTCCGGTGCTCGGGGAGGGGACGACGATCTGCGTCGAGCCGATGGTCACTCTTGGCGCCCAAGACAACGAGGTGCTCGCCGATGACTGGACTGTTGTGACCAGGGACCGGATGCGTGCGGCGCACTGGGAGCACTCGATCGCGGTGACCAGTGCGGGGCTCTGCGTCCTCACCGCACTCGACGGGGGAGCGGAGCAACTGGCCCGCCTCGGCGCGAACTACGCCCCGATTGACCCGGCTTGAGCCAGACTGCCTCGTCGGCGAACCCGGGCCTCAGCCCGCGGTGGGATTCGAGGCCGCGTCGACGAGGTCGGGGTGGTGGATCGCAGCGACGTCCGGGTGGGCCCGGAGCCGGGCCTTGAGCAGGTTGTCGCCGAAGGTCCCGGAGATGTGGTTCGCCGGGTCGCGGGTTACCCCATGGGCCTGTGCGGCGAGATCTGCCGGCAGTTCCAGCCGGGGCATGGCCCGGTCCAGGGCCGGGTTGAGAAAGAACGGGATCGATAGCCGCGAGGCCCCTGCCGGTGGCGAGAGCACCCGGTGCGTCGTCGCCTTGAGATAGCCGCCAGTCGCGAACTCCATGAGCTCGCCGATGTTGACGACAAAGGCCCCGGGCACCGGGGGCGCATCGATCCAGTGACCGTTGTACTCGATCTGCAGGCCGCCCTTGCCCGGCTCGACGAGGAGCAGAGTGAGCACCCCGGGATCCTTGTGGGCACCGACCCCCTGCCGGTCCTCGTCGTCGCGTCCGGGGTAACGCACGAGCTTGATCAGGGTCGATGGCTCCAGCCCGAAGGCGTCGTCGAAGATGTCCGCAGGGCTGCCGAGCGCCTGCGCCCAGGCATGGAGCAACCGCATACCGATCCGGGTGCACCGTCGCTCCCAGTCCGTGAAGACCGTCCGCAGCTCGGGCAATTGATCCGGCCACTGGTTCGGGCCTTCGAGCCGCAGGAACGCGGGCCCACCGCCCACGGTGGGTCGCTCGGCTCCGAGGTCGATCTGCTCGCGCCAGTCGACGTGCCCCTGGGTCAGCTCGCCGCCGGTGCGGGTGTAACCACGAAACTGCGCGCTGCGGGTCATTTCCACCGCGAGCTTGTCCTTCTCGGGAAGGGCGAAGAATCGTTCTGCCGCACTGAAGGCCGCAGCCATGTCCTCCTCCGGTATGCCGTGACCGACGAGGTAGCAGAAGCCCACCTCGTGCATCGCCTGCAGCAGGTTCGACCGGAAGGAGTCAGCCGCAGTCTCGTCCGCATCGAGCAGGGCGAGGTCGAGAATGGGCAGATCTGCGTCGGGTAGTTCGCGGCGGTCCGCTCTTGACATGGTTCGACTGTAGGCAACGACGGTGACATCCGGCGCGTCGTCTCGCTGGGCTCGTGGCGCCCGTCATCTCGCTGGGCGACTGTCCGGGCAACCGATGTGGGGGAGCTCTCCGGCTACGGCCGCCGTGATCCAGGGGTGGGTCGATAGGCTGGTCGAGGCCCGTTTCCCGGATAGAGGAGCACCGCGATGGCCGATGAAGCCAGCCCCAGTGGCGCCATGGCCCTGGCCGGGGACTTTCCCGCCCGCACCCGTGAGGACTGGCTACACCTCGTCGCCGGCGTCCTGAACAAGACTCGGGCCGAGGACCACAGGCTCACCGGGGAGCAGGCTGAGGATGCGCTGCGCACGATCGTCCCCGGAGGCCTGGTCATCGACCCGCTCTATCTGCGCTCCGAGCACCCTTACCGCATCGGGGTGCCCGGCCACATGCCGTTCACCCGGGGTCGGGCGATCCGTCCGGCCGGGCACCCTTGGGACGTGCGTCAGTTGCACGACGACCCGGATGCCAGTACCACCCGGGCAGCGGTGCGCGCCGACCTCGAACGGGGGGTCAGCAGCATCTGGGTCCATGTCGGTTCGGACGGGATCGCATCCAAGGACCTGGAGCTCGCGCTGTCCGACGTGCTGTTCGACCTCGCCCCGGTTGCGGTGTCCAGCTGGGATGACCAGCAGGGTGCTGCCGCGGCGCTGATCGCAGCCATCGACGCGGCTGAGGGCCGGGGCGAAGGAGGCGGCCGGGGACAAGCCGCGGCCGCTGGGAGTGACAGCGAGGCGCCGCGGCAGGCGATCGGCGGCAACCTCGGGCACGACCCCATCGGTGCCGCCGCGCGCACGGGCAGCAGTCCCGACCTCGGTCCGCTTGCCGACGCCGTGCGTGCTTGCCTGGAACGGTCCGGACTGACCGCGATCACCGTCGACACCCGTCCCGTCCACGATGCCGGTGCCGACGATGTGGACGAGGTCGGTTTCGCCCTGGCCACCGGACTGGCCTATTTACGGCATCTCGAGGCCGAGGGCATCGGACCCGCGGCCGCGTTCGGGCAGATCGAGTTTCGGGTCGCCGTTACCCAGGATCAGTTCCTCGCGGCTGCCAAGCTCCGAGCCTTGCGCCGGGCCTGGGCCCGGATCGGCCAGACCCTCGAGGTCCCGGAAGAGCAGCGAGGCGCGCACATTCATGCAGTGACCGGTCTGCGGATGTTCACCCGCGACGACCCGTGGGTTAACGTGCTCCGCTGCACCCTCGCCGTCTTCGGGGCGAGCATCGGGGGAGCCGATGCGATCACCGTGCTGCCCTTCGACAGCGTCGCCGGCCTCCCCACGACGTTCTCTCGTCGGCTCGCCCGTAACACCCAGCTCTTGCTCGCCCAGGAGTCCAACGTCGGTGCGGTCACCGACCCTGGTGGTGGCTCGTGGTATCTCGAAGAGCTCACCGACGACGTCGCCCGCGGCGCCTGGGGGGTACTTCAGGAGACCGAGGCCGCTGGTGGCATTGCCGCGATGCTGGCCGATGGCTCTTTGGCCGCTCGGCTGGACGCTGCACACCAGGAGCGGGCCGAGGCAGTGGCCAACCGCCGCATCCCACTGACCGGCATCTCGATGTTCCCACTGCCCCAGGAGGCTCCACTGGAGCGGACCCATCGGTCAGTCCTGCCGCAGCATCCCGGCGCCCTGCCGGCGCGACGGGACTCCGCGGCATACGAGGAACTGCGTGACCGGGCCCGGCGCCTCGGCAAACCGACAGTGACGGTGGCCACTGTGGGCACCCAGCGGGACTTCGGTGCTCGCGAAGGATTCGTGACCAACCTCCTCGCCGCCGGTGGCATCTCCGTGACTGCCGACGTGCGTCCCACGGCGATCCTTGCCTCCAGCACGAAGGGCTATGCCGCGCACGCTCGGCAGGCTGTGGAGGCGCTGCGCGCTGGCGGTGCCACCCGGATCCTCGTCGCGGGACGAGCCCGGGAACTTGGCCAGGACGCCAGCCTGGTCGACGGTGAGGTCAAGGACGGGATGGATGTCGTCGCCTTCCTCTCCGACCTGCTCACCGAACTCGGCGCACCGCCACCAGAGGCACCCGCCAGCACGAAGGGAGCGAGCGCATGACCACGATCCCCGACTTCGCCACCGTCCCCCTCGGCGCCCCCGAGGTGAGCCCGGTGCAGGTCCCCGCCACCGAGCCGTGGCAGACCCCGGAGCAGATCCCGGTCAAGGGGCTCTATACCGAGGACGACCTGGCGGGTCTCGACTTCCTCGACACCGTCCCCGGTGCGCCACCGTTCCTGCGCGGCCCCTATCCGACGATGTACGTGCAGCGACCGTGGACGATCCGCCAGTACGCCGGCTTCTCCACCGCGGCCGAGTCCAATGCCTTCTATCGACGCAACCTCGCCGCCGGGCAGAAGGGTCTGTCCGTCGCCTTCGACCTGGCCACTCACCGCGGCTACGACTCCGATCATCCGCGGGTGACCGGTGACGTCGGCATGGCCGGGGTGGCGATCGACTCGATCCTCGACATGCGCGAACTCTTCGACGGGATCCCGCTGGACCAGATGAGCGTGTCGATGACGATGAACGGGGCGGTCATTCCGATCCTCGCGCTGTATGTCGTCGCGGCCGAGGAGCAGGGAGTGGCGCCCGAGCAGCTGACCGGGACCATCCAGAACGACATCCTCAAGGAGTTCATGGTCCGCAACACCTATATCTACCCACCGACGCCCAGCATGCGGATCATCTCGGACATCTTCGCCTACGCCTCGCAGAAGATGCCGCGCTTCAACTCGATCTCGATCTCGGGCTACCACATGCAAGAAGCCGGCGCGACCCAAGACCTCGAGTTGGCCTACACCCTGGCCGACGGGGTGGAGTACATCCGGGCCGGCAAGGCGGTGGGGCTCGACGTCGACGTCTTTGCCCCGCGGCTGTCCTTCTTCTGGGCGATCGGGATGAACTTCTTCATGGAGGTCGCCAAGATGCGCGCGGCGCGGTTGTTGTGGGCGCGCCTGGTCAAGGAGCAGGGGGCGAGCAACCCCAAGTCGCTCTCGCTGCGCACACACTCGCAGACCTCCGGTTGGTCGCTGACCGCGCAGGACGTGTTCAACAACGTCGTGCGCACGTGCATCGAGGCGATGGCCTCCACCCAGGGGCACACCCAGTCGCTGCACACCAACGCTCTCGACGAGGCGATCGCGTTGCCGACCGATTTTTCGGCACGCATCGCGCGGAACACCCAGCTGGTCATCCAGCAGGAGTCTGGGACCTGCCGGACGATCGATCCGTGGGCTGGATCGGCCTATGTCGAGCGGCTGACCCACGACCTCGCCCAGCGTGCCTGGCAGCACATCGAGGAGGTTGAGGCCGCCGGCGGCATGGCCAAGGCGATTGAGGCCGGGATCCCGAAGATGCGGATCGAGGAAGCTGCCGCACGCACCCAGGCCCGGATCGACTCCGGGACCCAGCCGGTGATTGGCGTCAACACCTACGTCGTCGACGACGACGAGGAGATCGAGGTCCTCAAGGTCGACAACGCCGCGGTGCGGGCCTCCCAGCTAGCCAAGCTCGCACAGCTGCGCGCCGATCGGGACGAGGCGGTATGCCGTGAGTCGCTCGCGGCACTCACCGCCGCCTGCCGGGCCCAGGGCGGCCGGGACCTGTCGACCAACCTGCTCGCCCTAGCCATCGACGCCGCCCGGGCCCGGGCGACGGTCGGGGAGATGTCGTCGGCGATGGAGGAGGTCTTCGGGCGCTATGTCGCCCAGATCCGTACTATCGGCGGGGTGTACAGCGCGGCGGCAGGCGATGACCAAGGAGTGCACGAGGCGCAGCGTCTCGTCGAGGAGTTCGCCCACGCCGCGGGTCGGCGCCCCAGGATCCTCGTGGCGAAGATGGGCCAGGACGGGCACGACCGTGGCCAGAAAGTCATCGCGACGGCCTTCGCGGACCTTGGTTTCGACGTTGACGTGGGCCCGCTCTTCCAGACCCCGGACGAGGTCGCCCGGCAGGCTGTGGAGTCCGACGTCCATGTCGTCGGGGTCTCCTCGCTCGCAGCTGGCCATCTGACCCTCGTCCCAGCCCTGCGAGCTGCGCTCGACGACCTGGGGCGCCCGGATCTGATGATCGTCGTCGGCGGAGTCATCCCAGGCCAGGACCACGAGGAGCTGTACGCGGCCGGGGCCGACGCGATCTATCCGCCGGGCACGGTTATCGCGCAGGCCGCGATCGGTCTGGTGAAGGAGCTGCACCAGCGGCTCGACGTCTGATGCGCGGCGTCGACGTCGCCGGGCTCGTCGGTGGGGTCCGGGCTGGCTCACGCGGTCACATCGCCCGTGCCATCACCCTCGTCGAGTCCACCAGGCCCGACCATCGGGAGCAGGCAGGCGACCTGTTACGGCAGCTCACGGCATACACCGGAAAGGCCGTGCGGGTCGGGATTACAGGGGTGCCCGGCGCCGGGAAGTCGACCTTCGTCAACGCGATGGGGAGCCGGCTCATCGCTCGCGGATCCCGGGTCGCCGTCGTCGCGGTCGACCCCTCGTCCCGACGGACCGGAGGATCCATCCTCGGCGACCGCACACGGATGGCCGATCTGGCCAACAGTGATGCGGCCTTCGTCCGGCCCAGCCCGAGCGGACGCCAGCTCGGCGGTGTCGCCAGAGCGACGCGGGAGTCGATGCTCATCCTCGAGGCTGCCGGGTTCGACGTCGTCATGGTCGAGACCGTTGGGGTGGGGCAGAACGAGATCGCGGTTTCGGAGATGGTCGACACGTTTCTCCTGCTCACGCTGGCCCGTGCCGGGGACCAGCTCCAGGGGATCAAGCGGGGCATCCTCGAGCTCGCCGATGTGATCACCGTGAACAAGGCCGACGGGGACGGCCTCATCCCGGCCCGAGCTGCGGCTAAGGAGCTGGCTGCGGTGATGCGGCTGGTCTTGCCCAGGGACGTGCGCCGCCCGCCGGTACTGACCTGCTCGGCGCAGACCGGGGAGGGGCTCGACGAGGTCTGGGAGGCCGTGCTGGCACACCGAGAATGGCTTGTCGCGCAAGGCTCGCTGGAGTCTCGCAGGGCCCAGCAGCAGCAAGACTGGATGTGGGCCATGGTCGACGCCCAGCTCGCTGACGCAGTCCGGGAGTCGGCGATGGTGCAAGCGCAACGCGCTGAGATCGAGTCGGCTGTGCGCGCCGGTGAGGTGTCCGCGGTCGAGGGCTCCGAGCGGATCCTGGCGCTGTTCACCGGGGCAGCTGCCGACCCGTCACGGCGGTGACGGGTGGGGCGGCTGTGAATCGACTGAATGCTGTGTGAATAGCACCTCACCTCTGGGACACTGGTTTCATCGAAGGCCCGTGTCGGCCATAGTGCGGGCCACGAGACGAGGAGGACGTCGTGAGCGACCAGAATCCTGAGGGGCCGTCGAGCACCCCTGAGCAGCAGTCCAGTGCACCACCTCCACCTCCACCCCCACCCCCACCGCCTGTGTCCGTTGCTCCGCCCCCGCCACCGCCCCCGCCGAGCAGCTACCCACCGCCGGGCAGCTACGCCCAGCCGGCAGTAGCAGCGGCGCAACCGATGGCCCCCCAGCCCTCACCGCTGCAGGCCGGTGCCGACTACACTGCTTCGTTTGGTCCGGCCGAGGTCGAGGAGGGCAAGGTGATGTCTCTCATCGGCTACATCGGCATCCTCTTCCTGGTCCCGATGCTCGCCCTGCCCAACAACCGGTTCGCCCGGTTCCACGCAAACCAGGGACTGGTGCTGTTCATCTCCTGGTTCGTCATCTCGGTGCTGCAGATCATGTTGGGGTTCGTCCCGATCATCAAGTATTTCGCCTGGATCCTGTGGTTCGGGCCGTTCATCCTGATGATCCTCGGCATGGTCAATGCCGGCGGTGGCAAGGCAAAGACGCTGCCGCTGATCGGCAGTGTCCAGCTCCTCAAGTGAGGTCTTCATCCTCACGCGTGAGGTCTTCATCCTCACGCGCGCTCTTGCAGTTCACCCGCTGACCGGGCTGACCACACATCTGGGGGTCAGATCGGCTCGACCGGGGGATAGTCCGGCTGCCACATCCGGCTGTAGATCTCCTGGATCGGATCCTCCAAGGGCCGGTCGGCGACGCCTTCGTCCGCAGCGGCTTGGGCGACGGCAAGCGCGACCGTCGCCGAGACGGTGCGCAGGTTGCCCATGAGCGGCAGCAGGGACGCGCCGGGCCGGTAGGCGTTGACGAGCCCGGCGAGCGCATGTGCTGCCGCCGAGATCATCCCCTCGGTCACCCTGCGGGCCCGGCAGGCCGCAACTCCAAGACCCAGTCCGGGGAAGATCAGGGCGTTGTTCGACTGGGCGATGTCGTACCTGACCCCGCCGTGGTCGACCCGGCCGAAGGGACTGCCGGTCGCGATCAGCGCTCGACCGTCGGTCCACTCGAGCACGTCCTTGGGGGTCGCCTCGGCATGGCTCGTCGGGTTGGACAGCGGGAAGATCAGTGGCCGGGCGACGTGAGCGGCCATCTCCCGCACGATCGGCTCGGTGAATGCCCCGCCTTTGGTGGAGGTCCCCAGCAGCATCGTGGGCCGGACATGGTGAACGACGTCGGCCAACGTGATCCGGCCAGGATCGGCGACCTTCCATCGGGCCACTTCCTCGCGCCGACGCGCATAGGGCCGCTGGAACTCGAGGAGCTCGTCCTGGTCGTCGATATACAGCCCCGGAATCCCGATCGCCCAGATCCGCCGCCGGGCATCCTCCCGGGAGGCGACCCTGCCCTCGCGGACCATGGTGTCGCAGATGAGGTTGGCGATACCGATACCGGCGCTGCCTGCCCCGAAGATGACGATGCGGTGTTCGTCCAGATCGGTGCCGGTGACGTCGGCGCCGGCGAGGATTGCGGCGAGAACCACGGCAGCGGTCCCCTGGATGTCGTCGTTGAACGTGCAGACCTCGCCGCGGTAGCGCGTGAGCAGTCGGTGGGCGTTGTGGGCGGCGAAGTCCTCCCAGTGGATCATCGCGTACGGGAACACCCTCGTCACGGCGGTGACGAAGGTGTCGACGAACTCGTCGTAGCGTTCCCCGCGAACCCGCGCGTGCCGTACGCCGATGTACATGTCATTGTTGAGCAGCCCGAGATTGTCCGTGCCGACGTCGAGGACGACGGGGACCATGCGGCGCGGGTGAATCCCGGCGGCGGCGGCATACAGGGAGGACTTGCCGATCGCGATCTGGATGCCGCCCACACCCTGGTCGCCGATGCCCAGGATGCCCTCGGAGTCGGTGACGACGACGAGGTCGATGCTCTCCGGGTCGAGCCCGTAGTTGAGCAGGGACTGCTCGATGGACTCGGGCGCGTCGATGGACAAGAAGACCCCGCGTGGGCGGTTGTACTCATGGCTGAACCGCTCGATCGCCTCCCCGATGGTCGGGGTGTAGATGATCGGCAACATCTCCTCGAGGTGGCTGGCGAGGAGTTTGTAGAAGAGCACTTCGTTGCGGTCCCGAAGCTGGGCCAGGTGGAGATATTTGCCCAGGGGTGTCGTGGTCCGTCGGTACTGCTCGTAGGTGCGTCGGGTCTGGTTCTCCATGCTCGACACACCGGTGGGCATGAGTCCGAGCAGGCCGAGCTGCTCGCGCTCCTCCTGGGTGAAGGCGGTGCCCCGGTTGGTCATCGGGTTCGCCAGGACCGATCGGCCGCGAGCCTTGATCCGCAGTGGCATGCCGTTGGTCGTGGTGTCCTGCTCGTAGTCCGTGCTCGGCATGCTCCACCTTCTCATGAGCAGCCCCCGCCACGGGGGGACCACGGCGACCGCTGTCATGGCGGGCGCCTGGTCCGTATGCCGTGCGACTCGTCATGGGTCAGCCCACCGCCGGGGTGAGCCGGCGTGCGGGAGCGATCCCCGATCGCTTGGCCTGCCAGAGGAGGAGCAGCGTCGCCACGGTCATGACAGCGACCGACGTGAGGGCAGCGCCGAGGGAGCCGGTGGTCTCGCCGGTGATGTAAGACTCCTCGAGGCCGCCGAAGGCGATCCCGGTGAAGGAGACCAGCAGGTTGTTGACGACGTGGATGGCGATCCCGGCCTCCAGACCACCGGTCCGCCAGGCGAGGAAGCAGTTGGCGAAGGCCATCGCCGCGAGGTCGACGATGATCCACGGGTCGAGCGATCCGTGCAAGGCCGCGAACACGCCGGCGGAGACGAACGCCGTGATCACGGCGGCAACCCTGGCATTGGGAATCCAGGACCCGACGATCTGGACCAGCCCACCGCGCATCCCGATCTCCTCGGCGGCGGACTGCAGCGGGGTGGTCAGCACCGTCACGACGAGCAATCCGACCCAATCCTTCGGGCGGGGGAGGACCTGTTGCCCTGTGAGGACCCAACTCGCCGACAAGTAGAGGGCCCACACCGGCGTGACCACCGCCAGGGACCGGCCCAGCCAGGCCCAGCGCACCCTGCCGGTGATGCTCAGGACGCGGCTCCAGCGGCGGCGGTGCCCGGCCCAGATACCGAGGCCCGTCGCTGGAATGAGCGCGGTGATGCTGAGGTTGAGCCACAGGTTGGCCCACGTGCTCGTCTCGAACTGTCCGGTGCCACCGGCGGGCAGGGTCCCGGTCAGGGCGAACGGGATGGTGACCAAAGCGGCGATGAAGAACCAGAGCACGACGACGAGGGGCAGGGAGACCAGCGGTCGCCACCACCGGTGTCGCGGGCCGCGCAGCAGGTGGACGTAGGGGTGCGGCAGTGCCTCGAGTCGGGCCAGTTCAGCACGGCGGGCCGCGGCGTTCTCGGCGGTTTCGCGGTAGTGGGCGCGGGTGCGGGCCTGGTCGAGAAGGACGGACCAGGCCCAGCTGGTGCGCGCCGGGTCGGCGTCGAGGTAGGGATCCGGTGCCCATGTGGGGATGCCGTAGCTCTGCGCCCACCGAAAGGCCCGGTATGCTGTCTCAGCGTCCCGATAGGGACCACCGGCCAGCCACAGCCCGTCGGCGTGGGATAGCCCCTCCATCGAGGTGTCGCTGGGGAACCACACGATCGCGACGTCGGTGCCCAGTTGCTGGCGGACAGCCTCGATCTCCTGGCGTCGCGGGTCGGCTGGGTCGAGATCACCGACAACAGCGATGCGCACGGTCATCGGCACATTGTGACGGATCGGGTGGATGTGGTTCTCGGGTCCGTTCGGCGGTGCCGCGGGCTGCGCGACAGTGTCCGCCATGAGACTTCGCACCCGGTACATACCTGGTTCGCACCCCCGATTTCCGTGCAGCAGCGGTGCTGGCATAGGATGGCACGTCGGTCATGTGTGCTGCGCACCCCGCAGAGAGCATCTGGCCGACTTCCCCCGGGCCATCCACTTAATGAGGCTGCGCCCGCCAACGGATAGAAGAGGGTATGGCCAAGAAGGACGGTGTCATCGAGATCGAAGGCACGATCGTCGAAGCGCTCCCGAACGCGATGTTCCGGGTCGAGCTGACGAACGGGCACAAGGTCCTCGCGCACATCTCGGGCAAAATGCGCCAGCACTACATCCGGATCCTCCCCGAGGACCGGGTCGTGGTGGAGCTGAGCCCATACGACCTCACCCGCGGCCGGATCGTCTTCCGCTACCGCTGAGCAGGACCCGGGACGCCAGCCGCGGCCCGGGACGGATCGAGACACGACACAAGGCGACAACACCATGAAGGTCCAGCCGAGCGTCAAGAAGATCTGCGACAAGTGCAAGGTGATTCGCCGTCACGGGCGGGTCATGGTGATCTGCGACAACCCGCGCCACAAGCAGCGCCAGGGCTGACCCGCCGCTCACCACCCCGCGCACGAGCCGCAGAACCTCGCGCACGCACAACTGAACGAAGAGAACGCAGCGCCCGACCCCCACGCCCAGCACGAGTGGGACGTCACCCCCGGCCCGGAGGCCGAGGACCGGAGCCAGATCCGGATCGGCGACTGCCCCAGACCTCCGGACGAACAGCAAAGGAACCATCTCTACGATGGCACGACTCGTTGGAGTCGACCTCCCGCGTGACAAGCGCGTCGAGGTCGCACTGACCTACATCTTCGGAGTTGGCCGCACCAGCTCCCAGAAGGCACTCGCAGCCACCGGCGTCAACCCGGACATCCGGGTCAAGGACCTCGGTGACGACGATCTCGTCAAGCTCCGCGACTGGATCGAGGACAACCTCAAGGTCGAGGGTGACCTGCGCCGTGAGGTGGCCGCCGATATCCGCCGCAAGGTCGAGATCGGTAGTTACGAGGGCCTGCGGCACCGCCGGGGTCTCCCGGTCCGCGGGCAGCGCACCAAGACCAACGCGCGCACCCGCAAGGGCCCCAAGCGCACCGTCGCCGGCAAGAAGAAGGCCGGCAAGTGACGTCAGCGCGCGTGCGCTGACCACGAGCCTTCGAAGAGTAGGAAAGAGAACACATGCCTCCCAAGGGCCGTCAGGCTTCCGGCGCCAAGAAGGTGCGCCGCAAGGAGAAGAAAAACGTCGCCGTGGGCCAGGCCCACATCAAGAGCACGTTCAACAACACGATCATCTCGATCACCGACCCCACCGGTGCCGTCATCTCCTGGGCCTCCGCGGGCCAGGTCGGCTTCAAGGGGTCGCGTAAGTCCACGCCGTATGCCGCCCAGACCGCAGCCGAGGCTGCTGCCCGTCGCGCCATGGAGCACGGGATGCGCAAGGTGGACGTCTTCGTCAAGGGTCCCGGATCGGGCCGCGAGACCGCGATCCGGTCGCTGACAGCGGCTGGCCTCGAGGTCGGCACCATCCAGGACGTCACCCCCAGCCCGCACAACGGCGTCCGCCAGCCCAAGCGTCGCCGCGTCTGAGCGCCGAGAAGACCTCGCGAGAGAGAGACGATCATGGCCCGCTACACCGGCCCCATCACGAAGAAGTCCCGCCGCCTCAAGACAGACCTCGTCGGCGGCGACAAGAACTACGACCTCCGCCCTTTCCCGCCCGGCCAGCACGGTCGTCGCCGGATCCAGGAGAAGGAGTACCTCACCCAGCTGCAGGAGAAGCAGAAGGCCCGCTTCACCTACGGCGTCATGGAGAAGCAGTTCCGCCGCTACTACAAAGAGGCGGCCAACCGCCCCGGTAAGACCGGCGAGAACATGCTGACGATCCTCGAGTCCCGACTCGACAACCTCATCTACCGGGCCGGGTTGGCCCGTACCCGTCGACAGGCTCGCCAGCTCGTCACCCACGGCCACTTCGAGGTCAACGGTGTGCGGGTCGACGTGCCGTCCTACCGGGTCGAGCAGTACGACATCATCACGGTCCGCAGGCAGAGCGCCGAGAGCTTCCCATTCGAGTTGGCTCGCCAGACCCTCGGCGAGCGTCCTGTCCCGGCGTGGTTGCAGGTCGTCCCCGGCACGTTGCAGATCCTCATCCACCAGCTGCCGACCCGGGCGCAAATCGACACGGTGCTCACCGAGCAGCTCATCGTCGAGTACTACTCGAAGAACTGACCATTCGTCGGTTGTCTCCGGCGCGTCCGGCGGCATACCGACGACAGGGTGGGGTGCAGGGACAGAGCTGCGCCCCACCGCCCGGGTCGCGCCCGGGCCACGACACGAGGCGTCAAATGGCGGGCGCCCGTGGGAAGGAATCACCCGTGCTCATTGCACAGCGTCCCGTTCTGGCTGAAGAGGTCGTCTCAGAAAGCCGGAGTCGGTTCACCATCGAGCCGCTCGAGCCTGGCTTCGGCTACACCCTCGGCAACTCGCTGCGGCGTACCCTGCTCTCCAGCATCCCCGGTGCCGCGGTGACGAGCATTCGGATCGACGGTGTCCTGCACGAGTTCTCCACGATCCCGGGTGTCAAGGAGGACGTCACCGAGATCATCCTCAACATCAAGGGGCTCGTCGTCTCCAGCGAGCACGACGAGCCGGTCGTCATGTACTTGCGCAAGCAGGGCTCCGGTTCAGTCACCGCCGCGGATATTGCACCGCCGGCCGGGGTGGAGATCCACAACCCGGAACTTCACCTTGCCACGCTCAATGACAAGGGCTCCATCGACATGGAGCTCACTGTCGAGCGAGGCCGGGGTTACGTCTCGGCGCAGCAGAACAAGTCCGGTGACCAGGAGATCAGCCGGATCCCGGTGGACTCGATCTACAGCCCGGTGCTCGCCGTGACCTACAAGGTCGAAGCAACCCGGGTCGAGCAGCGCACCGACTTCGACAAGCTGATCGTCGATGTGGAGACCAAGAGCTCGATGTCCCCTCGGGACGCGCTCGCCTCGGCGGGCAAGACCCTTGTCGAACTCTTCGGCCTGGCACGAGAGCTCAACGTCGAGGCCGAGGGTATCGACATGGGCCCCTCGCCCTCGGACGCGGCTTTGGCCCAGGATCTCGCCTTGCCGATCGAGGACCTCGACCTGACCGTCCGGTCCTACAACTGCCTCAAGCGGGAGGGCATCCACACCGTCGGTGAGCTGATCTCTCGTAGCGAGGCCGACCTGCTCGATATCCGCAACTTCGGTGCAAAGTCGATCGACGAGGTCAAAGCCAAGCTCGTCGGCATGGGTCTGGCCCTCAAGGACAGCCCGCCCGGGTTCGACCCGAGCGCCGTCAGCGCCTACGACGACTTCCACTTCGGGGCCGACGACGACGTCGACTACGCCGAGGACGAGCAGCTCTGACCGAGGTCACCCCGGACATCCACTTCCTGCAAGGAGCCCACCATGCCTAGCCCCTCCAAGGGTCCCCGTCTCGGCGGCGGCCCGGCCCACGAGCGCCTCATCCTCGCCAATCTCGCAACTGCCCTCTTCGCCCACGACTCGATCACGACGACGGAAGCCAAGGCCAAGCGGCTGCGCCCGCTGGCCGAGCGTCTGGTCACCTTCGCCAAGCGCGGTGACCTGCACGCCCGTCGCCGGGTGATGACGGTCGTACGGGACAAGGGGGTCGTCCACCGGCTCTTCGTCGAGATTGCCCCGGACATGGCCGAGCGCCCGGGCGGCTACACCCGGATCACGAAGATCACCGCTCGCAAGGGCGACAACGCGCCCATGGCGGTCATCGAACTCGTCCGGGAGCCACTGGCCAAGAAGGCGACGGTCAAGGAGGCCGAGGCGGCGACCAAACGTGCCGCCAAGGACAGCAAGAAGGTAGTGGACGGCAAGAAGGCAGCGGACGACAAGGCCACCAAGAAGGCTGAGAAGAAGGCCGCCGAGAAGGCCGAGAAGGCAGCAAAGAAGGCCGCCAAGGAAGCCGCCACCGGCGCTACCAAAGCCGAGGCGGCTGGCGTCCTCGAGACCGACAAGGACGAGTGACACCCAGGGCAACAGCCATGATGGACATGGCATGACGAGGGCCCCTTGGCACCGACTGGGGGGCCCTCGTCATGCCCGGCAACGGCATACGGAAGGATGACGGACGTGGAGGTCGTTATCGCACCCGTCCCAGAGCTGAGCCGGATCGGCGCTGATGCCGTCGAGCGACTGCTGCGCACCCATTCCGACCCGGTGCTCGGCCTGGCCACTGGTTCGAGCCCTCTGGCTCTCTATGACGAGCTGGTTCGCCGTCACACGCAGGAGGGGCTGTCGTTCGCGCACGCCGTCGCCTTCACTCTCGACGAGTACATCGGGTTGGCGGAGGAACACCCCGAGCGGTATGCCGCCGTCATCCGACGTGAGTTCACCGGCCGGGTCGACTTCTCCGCCGGGGCAGTCCACGGCCCGGATGGGCTCGCGGAGGATCTTGCTGGAGCCGCACGGGCCTACGAGGAGGCCATCGTGGCAGCAGGTGGGGTGGATCTGCAGATCCTCGGCATCGGCACCGACGGGCATATCGCCTTCAACGAGCCCGGGTCCTCACTCGCCTCACGAACGCGGGTGAAGACGCTGGCGCCCCAGACCCGAGTTGACAACGCCCGGTTCTTCGGTGGGGACATCGAGCAGGTGCCGGTGCACTGCCTAACCCAGGGGGTCGGGACGATCATGGCGGCTCGCCATCTCCTTCTTTTGGCGAGTGGATCCAGCAAGGCCGAGGCCGTCGCAGCGACGGTGGAGGGCCCGGTGTCTGCCGCGTGCCCGGGCAGCGCTTTGCAGTTCCACCCGCACGTGACGATCCTCATTGATGACGCCGCAGCGAGTCGGTTGCGGTTCCGCGACTACTATCAGGACGCCTGGGCCCACCGGTTGTACACACAGTCGCTGTAACTCGCCTGCTGGAGTTCGGGAGCTGCGCGATACGCCGGGGGCCGGTACCTCACGTCAGCGGCAGGTACATGATGTGCAGCCCGACAAGCCCGTGCCTGCGCGAGTCGAAGGCACGCGGCACCGTCCCGATGAGGGTGAAGCCCAGATTGCGCCACAGGTTCACCGCCGCCGTGTTCGTCTCGACGACAGCGTTGAACTGGATGGCGGCGAAGCCCTGCGCACGGTGCCAGGTGATCATGTCCTGGGCCAGGGCACGGCCCACCCCGAGCCCCCGGGCAGCTGGCGCCACCATGAAAGAGGCCGTCCCGACGTGCGACCCGCGCCCCGGTCGGTTCGGGCCCATTCGAGCGGTGCCCAGCACTGCCCCAGCCGCGTCGGTCGCAACGGTGATCCGGACAGGTGGGGGTTCCAGCCACAGGGCGCGCGCCTGCTCCTGAGTCAGGCTGGTGTCGTAGGCGTACGTTTCGCCGTCCTCGACGATGGCCCTCCAGAACGGCCAGATCTGCTCCCAGTCTGCTTCCGTGGCCTCCCGGATGGTCAGGGCCTGGGGCGTGCTCATGTCTGCACGGTACGCGTACTGACGGGCCAGGTTAGGTGCGGGCGCCGGCGGTGCCGAAGTGCCTGGCCAGCGGGATGATCGCGAGGATGAGCACCATCGGCACGGCATACCCGATCCGCAGGTTGTCGTGCCCGATGGCCCCGGTGAGCACCGCGCCGAAGAGGGCACCGACGTAGTTGAACTGGTTGAACCGGGCGATGACGGCATCCACCCGGCGCTGCCGGGCCGCGGAGTCGCCCTCGTGCCCGGCCAGCCGGGCGGCAGCCGAGAACGAGAGCGGCGCGATGACCGAGACCCCGAGGCAGGCTACGGCGGCACCGACGCGGACCATGACGGCGCCGCCGACCCGCGCGGTCAGCTGGTCCCCGACTGAACGGGCGAGGAGGGTGGCCGCCAGGTAGGGAAGGGTGGCCAGGGCGAACGTGGCCGTCGAGGTCGGCGGGTGGTCGAAGACCTTGCCGCTGCTCAGGTACACCGGCCCCCACGCGGTCGCAGCCGTGTCGACCATAGAGAAGAGCACGAGGGCGACACCGACGAGCAGCACGAGTAGCCCCGCCTGGACCAGGGCGCCACCGCCGAGGCGGTGTCGGGTCACGAGGCACCAGTGTGCACGTTGGTTAGGCTGGTACGGTGCACGACGCGATGGTCACTGCGCACGAGCCAAAGGTCGGGCCGCGGGCGGGGACGGACCACGTGACGAGCCAGGCGCCCGACGCGGGGAGGGTCCGGCTTCGCCTGGGGATCGCCTATGACGGCACCGACTTCTCCGGGTGGGCGGCCCAGCCGGGTCGGCGCACGGTGGAGGGAATGCTTACCGGAGCGCTGAGCACGATGCTGCGCACGGATGGGCCTGTCCGTCTGACGGTTGCCGGACGCACGGATGCGGGGGTCCATGCTCGTGGCCAGGTTGCCCATGTCGATGTCGAGGAGCGCGCGTATGGCTCCCTGCCCGGACGCTCGTCCCGCACGCCGTCCGCCGCCGCCGTCGCACGGCTGGCTGGGATCCTTCCCCCCGACGTGGTTGTCCACCAGGTCACCCCCGCTGTACCCGGGTTCGACGCCCGCTTCTCCGCCCTCTCGCGGCACTACCGCTACCGCCTCGCAGACGCGCTCTGCCCCAAGGACCCACTTCGCCGCCGCGACACGGTCTGGCTCACGGACACCCTCGACACCGAGGCGATGAATGCCGCATGTGAACCGCTGCTCGGCCTGCGGGACTTCGCGCCCTTCTGTCGGCGCCGGGAAGGGGCAACGACGATCCGCACGCTGCTGCGCTTTGCCTGGGACCGAGACCCCGACGGCGTCGTCGTGGGCACGGTCGTCGCGGATGCGTTCTGCCACAGCATGGTCAGAGCGTTGGTCGGGGCAGTTGTCCCGGTCGGGACGGGCCGGGTCGACGTTGTCTTTCCTAGCGCCGTGCTCGCCGGTGGAGTTCGCGACTCTCGGGTCACTGTGATGCCGGCACACGGCCTGTGCCTGGAGGAGGTCAGCTATCCGCCCGATGAGGCCTTGGCGTTGCGCGCGGGGCAGGCCCGGGCCAGACGCACCCGGTCGTCCTGACTGGGGCTTCCTGTCCGGGGCACTGCCTAGGCTGGGAGCATGTCTGAGCCTACTGTCGGGTCAGCCGCTGACGCTGCGCCCAGTCCCGCCAGCCCGACTGTGGCCGAGGCCGAACCGAGCGGGGGCGGAAGAGGGGTCCGGACCACCCGCCCAGCCGAGCCGGTCGATGACACCACGACAACCCGGCATACCCTGACCGTCGGTGAGGGCACGCTGAACTACACGGCGACGACCGGTCGGATCGTGCTGCACGAGGAGACGATCAAAGACGGCGTCTTCGAAGGTCGCAAGGCGACCGCGGAGATGTTCTTGACGAGTTACGTCGTGGACCCCGGGCCCGGGGAGAACCGGCCGGTGACCTTCGCGTTCAACGGCGGGCCGGGATCGAGTTCGGTATGGCTGCATCTCGGGCTGCTCGGTCCCCGCCGGGTCGACTCCGGTGACGTTGGTGCCCTCACGCCGCCGCCCTACGGGTTGCTCGACAATCCGCAGTCCCTGCTCACTGTCTCCGATCTCGTCTTCATCGACCCGGTGTCGACGGGCTACTCCCGGGCTGTCCAGGGCGAAAAGGTGACGGACTTCCATGGGTACACCAAGGATGTCGAGTCCATCGCCGAACTCATTCGGCTGTGGGTCACTCGGCACAACCGATGGCTCTCCCCGAAGCTCCTCGCCGGCGAGTCCTATGGCACGACCCGGGCAGCGGCGCTCGCCGACCACCTGCAGAGCGCTCACGGGATGTACCTCAGCGGGTTGATCCTCATCTCCACGGTCCTTGACTTCGCCAGCCTCGACTTCTCATTCCGCAATGACCGGGCCTATGCGCAGTACCTGCCGACGTATGCCGCAATCGCGCACTACCACGGGCTGTGTGGTCGGCGGTCCCTGGAGTCGGTCGTCGACGAGGCCCGGGAATATGCCGCCCACGACTATCCCCGGGTGCTCGCGCAGGGTCATCGGCTCACCGCCAAGGAGCGGTCGAGTGCGGTGCGCACGCTCACCCGGCTGAGCGGGCTGAACACGGCCTGGGTGGACCGAGCTGACCTGCGGATCGAGCACCTGCGCTTCGGTGCCGAGCTGCTGCGGGAGCGAGGACTGGTGGTCGGGCGGCTCGACGGGCGCTTCACCGGCCCGGCGCCGGCCGGCAATGCCGAGATGATGACGGACGACCCAAGTCACGCCGCCATCGCGGGGGCGTATGCCGCAGCGTGGAACCACTACGTACGGGTCGAGCTCGGATACCAGAGCGACCTGGCCTATGCCCAACTGTCCGAGACGGTGGGACAGGAGTGGTCGTTTCGCGAGTTCGAGGGTAAGCCCGTCGACGTGACCGGCCGCTTGGCCCGGGCGATGCGGGCCAACCCGAGTCTGCGGGTGCACGTCGCCTACGGTCGGTATGACGCGGCCACACCCTTCGCGGCGGCCGAGGACGTCATCGCCCATCTCGAGCTGCCAGAGTCGTTGCGGGAGAACATCGAACACCACTATTACGACGCAGGCCACATGATGTATGTCCACGAGCTGAGTCGGCTTGCGCAAAGCGCCGACCTCGCCGGGTTCGTTCGTCGCCTTGGTTCGTCAGTGTGACCGCTGTGGTGAGCGCATCCGGCGCGGCCTGCCCCGGCCTGAGAGAGGGGGCCCGGCAAAAGGCAGACGAGGGCCCGCCATCCTGGCCCAGGCACGGTACTCCTCGGGCCTTCCGTGTTGGGTCTCGGGTGTTGGGGTGCGCTGCGCCGGCCGGCGTGGGCTGGCAGAGTGTGCCGGATGAACACCGTGTTGCACCCCGATCACCAGTCCCACTTCGACCAGGTCGTCGAGCGCAACCCCGGAGAGCTTGAGTTCCACCAGGCGGTCTACGAGGTCATGGTCAGCCTCACGCCGATCGCCGGGAAGAAGTCCGAGTACGCCCAGTGGTCGATCCTGAAGCGGATCTGTGAACCAGAGCGGCAGATCATCTTCCGCGTCCCCTGGGTCAGCGACGACGGTGAGGTCCGGATCAACCGGGGGTTCCGAGTGGAGTTCAACTCTGCACTCGGGCCATACAAGGGTGGCTTGCGCTTCCACCCGAGCGTCAACCTGTCGATCATCAAGTTCCTCGGGTTCGAGCAGGTTTTCAAGAATGCGCTGACCGGAATGCCGATCGGTGGTGGCAAGGGCGGTTCGGACTTCGACCCCAAGGGGCGATCTGACGGCGAAATCATGCGCTTCTGCCAATCCTTCATGACTGAGCTCTATCGTCACCTCGGGGAATACACGGATGTCCCGGCGGGTGATATCGGCGTGGGGACCCGAGAGCTGGGCTATCTGTTCGGCCACTACAAGCGGATCACCAACCAGTGGGAGGCCGGAGTGCTCACGGGCAAGGGCCTGAGCTGGGGTGGGTCCAAGGTGCGCACCGAAGCCACTGGCTACGGCCTGGTCTTCTTCGTCCAGGAGATGCTCAAGGAGCATGGAGGATCTCTTGACGGCAAGCGGGTCGTCGTCTCCGGCTCGGGCAACGTGGCCATCTATGCGGTGGAGAAGATCCACCAGCTTGGCGGGCGGGTGGTCGCCTGCTCGGACAGCGACGGCTTCGTCGTCGATGAGGCAGGGATCGACGTGGAGCTGCTCAAGGACGTCAAGGAGGTCCGCCGGGAGCGGCTGACGACATATGTCGACGAGCGAGGCGGATCAGCCCGGCATCAGAACGGGGGCGGGTCGGTGTGGGACGTTCCGTGCGATGTCGCGTTGCCTTGCGCGACGCAGAACGAATTATCCGCCGCCGCGGCGCAAACACTGGTGACCAACGGGGTGCAGGTCGTCGCCGAGGGAGCGAACATGCCGTGCACTCCGGAGGCGGTCGCCCTGCTCCAGTCCGCCGGGGTGCTCTTCGGGCCCGGGAAGGCGTCCAACGCCGGCGGAGTCGCCACGAGCGCGCTGGAGATGCAGCAGAACGCATCCCGGGACTCGTGGGGGTTCGAGGAGACTGAAGCCAAGCTCGCCGAGATCATGGCCGGGATCCACTCCCGGTGCGTGGAGACGGCTCAGGAGTATGGGGATCCGGGCAACTACGTCATGGGCGCGAACCTCGCCGGATACGTCAAGGTGGCCGATGCGATGGTCGCGCTCGGAGTCATCTAGGGCGCCCAGCCTCACCAGCCTCACGATTTCGGGGTCATCCCAAAAAGGTGGCCGCACCCCGGCAACCTTCCGGGGTGTGGCCCCAGTTACGGGATCACCCCGAAAACCCGGGGCGCGGGGGGCGGCCCGAGGGCGGCGCGGGCAGCGAAGCGGCGGTTTGGGCGGGGTGGCGGGGCTGGTGTGCTACTTGGACTTGGGGTGCTACTTGGACTGGGACGCGAGCTCCTGGGTGCGAATGTGCACATCGGCTCCCTCGAGCCGGGTGCGGAACCCGTCCGCAGCGACGGAGACCTCGACGAGGCGCATCCCTTGGGGAAGGCCGCCCACAGTGTGCCGGATCGTCACCAGGCTGCGCGCCCCTGCACTCACGCCGGAGTCCAGCCACGCGGGGCCTCCGAGTTCGATGGTCTCCGGCTCGATGACCAGCTGGCCGTCATCGGCGCGCACCACGCCCGTGGCGCTCACTGGGAGGTCCAACCCGAGCACGGTGACGACCCGGCGGATCCCGGCCCGGCCGCTGCCCGCGTCGAACAGCTCGATGCCCTCCCCGACCTGTCGGGCTGCAGTGGCGAACGGCAGCATTGCTGAGATCTCCAGGCGGTTGGCCCTAATCCCGTCCTTGCCGAAGCGAACCCCGTCACCGGAGGCCCGGACATCCCTCAGCTCGCCGTCGCTCGTGGCGACGACGGCGCTGGTCATGGTGGTGACGCCCAGCACGGTTTCTCCGCTCCCGGGTGCGGGGCTCGGCGTTGTCGACGGCACGGCGCGCGGCGGCGGTGGCGGAGCGTCGGTCCGTGAGCCGAGCAGTGCGAGGCCGAGCACGATAGCCAAGACAGTGGTGACGATCCCGGCGACCACACCGGCGATGAACCTGCTCATGGCGCGAGTGTAGGGACGTCGGAGGAGGTCACGTCGGCGGAGGTCACGTCGGCGGAGGTTGCGTCGGGGGAGGTCACGCCAGCGCGAGGTCAGCCCAGGGTCAGCGCGTAGTCGACGAGGACGGGGGCATGGTCACTCCATCGGGCGGCATACGACGGGGCCCGGCCGACGACAGCGGATCGAGCCAGGAAGGCAAGCGGTGGAGTCGCGAGCTGGTAGTCGATCCGCCATCCGGCGTCGTTGTCGAAGGCCTTGCCACGCCAGGACCACCAGGTGTAAGGACCAGGGCCAGGGCCGTGCAGGCGGCGGTGGACGTCGGCGACCGGGCCGGCGAACCACCGGTCGAGCTGGGTACGCTCCGCGGGGAGGAACCCTGCTTTGGCGAGGTTGCCCCGCCAGTTCTTGAGGTCGTCCTCGCTGTGGGCGATGTTGAGATCACCGGCCACGACGGCGTATGCCGTCCGCTCCGTCCAGCGTGCCAGTCGTCTGTCGATGGCGTCGAGGAAGGCGTACTTCTCCACCTGCCGCGGGGAGTCCGCTTCGCCGGTGTGCACATAGGTGGATGCAACGGTGACCTGGGTGGTCTCAGCACTCGTGGCGGGTAGGTCCACCTCGATCCAGCGGCCCTGGTCGTCGAATGCGGCGTCGATGCCGGCGCGCACCGCCAGCGGTTCGACCCGGGAGAGCACGGCCACTCCGGCGTGGCCGGGACGCTGTGAGGCATGGTGGGCGACGTGCCATCGTGCGAACGGGGTTTGCGCCAGCGCGGCTCGCAGTTGCGCGGTACTGGCCCGGACCTCCTGGAGCGCCAGCACGTCGGGGGAGTGTCGAGCCAACCAGGCCACCCCACCGCGGCGCTCGGCGGCTCGGATCCCGTTGACGTTGGCGGTGATCAGGAGCACTGGGCAACCCTAGACCGGGGGGAGGCGGTGCGCCGCTCAGCACGGCGGGCAGGCAGGTAGGCGAGGGTCCCGAACATCGAAAGAACTCCGACGGCGAGCATGGCCAGGGCTAGGGAGGTCCGCTCGGCCAGTGCCCCGGCGAGCGGGCTGGCGGTGCCCGCAGCCAGGAAAGCCACCATCGAGTTGAGCGACAGGACGGTGGACCGGTTCCCGGCGCGTGCTTCGCGGTGCAGCAGGGCGGCATGCGGCGGGCTGTTGAGACCGTGGGTCGAGTAGGTGAACAGGTATGCCGCGAGGAGGCTGACCGGACCGAGTGAGATGGCCATGAGGACGACCCCGAGGGCATTGAGGCCTCGGCCGAGCGCTGCGGCCCGGGCGACTCCGAAGCGTGCAGAAGCACGCCCGGCCAGCCAGGTGCCCAGAGAGAAGACTCCCCAACCTGCTGCCGAGGCCGGCCCCATCAGAGCGCCAGCGCGTTGCGCAGTGCCCACCAGCTCCTCCAGGCGCAGCGGCATGATCGACTCGACGGCGACCATCCCCACCGACCAGCACATCTCGGCCAGGAGGACCCCGGCCAGCACCCGGTTGCTGCGGACCAGGGCCAGGCCCTGGGTGATGACCGCGGGTGTGCGGCGAACCGAGGCGAGCGCGGCGATCCACGGCGTGGACGACGGGGTGGACGACGGCGTGTTCCGTGGACTGGACGATGGAGTGTGCCCGGGCGTCTTGGTGAGCAGGCGAGCCGTGGCAACGAGATGGACCAGGTTGAGGGCCGCGAAGCACCAGACGACCAGATCCAACGGCGGCTGGGACGTCACCGGATGCCACCAGATCAGGGCTCCACTGATCACCGCGCCCGCAGCCATTCCGACACCGAGCAGGGTGCCGGCCCGGGCGAGCTCCTGGTCGACGTCCTTGCCTGGCTCCTCCTCATGGACCGCATCGACGAACCAGGCCTCGAGCGGACCGGAGTCCAACGCACGGAACACCCCGGTGAGCGCGGCCGCCACCATGAAGGCGACGAATGAGTGGGCCGTGGCGAACGCCAGGGCAGCGCCGACGTTGACGACGGCGGCGACCAAGTACACGGGGCGACGTCCGAAGGCATCGGCGAAACCGCTGGTCGGCAGCTCCAGGGCTGCGCAGACGAACCCCGCGACCGCAAGGCAGGTCAGGGCCTGAGCCGTGGTCAGGCCACGGGTCGTGGCGAGTAGGACCAGGATCCCCACGACGAGACCGACGGGGAACCATCGGGTGAGAGTCAGGGTGTAGAAGATGCGTCGGGCCTTGGCGGCGGAGGGAGTGTCCATCAGCGGGACCTCGTGCCCAGATCGAGGGGGTAGGCCGCGGTGTAGACGGCGACTCGCTTGGCCTCAGGGTTGCCCTGTCCCACCCGGGCGTAGCGGACGATAACCTCGTCGATCTCCGCCTGCATCGTGCTCAGCTGCTCGGCAGTGACGACCACCATGGCGTCGTTCATTCCAGCGGCATCGCGCCAACGTGCTGGCCAGGACCGCTGCACGTCAAGCCACTGCCCGAACTTCTCGGTGAAGTGCCGCAGCCAGTCCCGGGACAGCCAGCCCAGGGCGGTCTCAGCGTCCTCGTCGCCGTCGAAACTGCTCGGCTCGACGACGGTGAGGGCGGCACCTGCTGCCCAGACCCGGCGCTTGTGGTCCCCCTCGCCGGTATCGACGACCAGACCCACGTCGGCCAGCCGGCGCAGGTGGTAGCTCGTCGCGCCGGAGTTGGTTGCCAGCTCCCGGGCAAGGTCGGTCGCCGTTGCCGGCCCCTGCAGCCGCAGGGCGGCAAGCAACCGGGCGCGCAGCGGGTGCGCGAGCACTTTGAGCGCCTCGTTGTCGAGGTGGACGTGGTCCGCAGATGTGGTCATATATGCACAATACATGTGCATAGTTTCTGTGCACAAGACCTGTGTGATTATCGAGTCAGCCGGTGTTCTCGCAGGTCAACCGTGGTATGCCGGGTGCCTTCCAGGGATTTGGGCCGCTCCGCCTCGGCCCGTAGACTGGTCTGTCGTTGTGCCGTGAGCCCTGCCCAGGGTGCGCCAGCCCCTGACCGGAGCACGCGGCATACGTCCAAGAACCGCACCGACCACGCAAGGACCCCACCGTGCGCACGTACACCCCCAAACCGGGCGACGTCACGCGTCAGTGGCACGTCATCGACGCCACCGACGTCGTGCTCGGCCGTCTCGCGAGCCAGGCTGCGAGCCTGCTGCGCGGCAAGCACAAGCCGATCTTCGCCCCGCACGTCGACACCGGTGACTTCGTCATCATCATCAATGCCGACAAGGTCGCCCTCACCGGCGCGAAGGCTGCGCAGAAGCGCGTCTACCGGCACTCCGGCTTCCCCGGCGGCCTGAGGAGCCAGACCTACGCCGAGATGCTCGAGAAGGACCCCACCAAGGCGGTGGAGAAGGCCGTGCGCGGCATGCTCCCCAAGACCACCCTCGGCCGCCAGCAGCTGTCCAAGCTCAAGGTGTACGTCGGTGGTACCCACCCCCACGCCGCCCAGCAGCCCAAGCCCTTCGAGATCACCCAGGTGGCCCAGTGATGTCCGAGACCCTGTCCGACACCGAGTTCGGCACCGATGCCGACGACGCCGTGATCACCGAGTACACGACCGAGTCCGCCACTCCGGTCACGGAAGGTGCCACCCGCCGTCCGTCCGCGTCAGCTCCCGGCGCCGCGACCGGCCGCCGCAAGCAGGCCGTCGCCCGAGTGCGCATCGTGCCCGGAACGGGGGAGTGGACCATCAACGGCCGCACCCTTGAGGCGTACTTCCCCAACAAGGTGCACCAGCAGATCGTCGCCGAGCCACTGAAGGTGCTCGAGCTCGACGGAGCCTACGACGTGCTCGTTCGGGTGCACGGCGGCGGGCCCTCCGGCCAGGCCGGCGCGGTCCGCCTGGGCGTGGCCCGTTCGCTCAACGGGGTCGACCCCGACCTGAACCGTCCGGCCCTGAAGAAGGCCGGCTTCCTCACCCGGGACGCCCGGGTCCCCGAGCGCAAGAAGGCCGGGCTGAAGAAGGCCCGTAAGGCTCCGCAGTACAGCAAGCGCTGATCCACCGGCGGGGCGGGAGTGCCTGCTCCGCTCGCATGCGGCAACCGCACCCCGGATGCCGTCGACGCCGAAGGCGGCGCCCGATGTCCAGGGCGCCGCCTTCGGCGTCCGACGAATGGCGGTATCGTCGTCCGAGCCCTGTGCGCAGACCTCGCAGCGAACGAAAGTGACTCACATGTCCCGACTCTTCGGAACCGATGGCGTCCGTGGCCTGGCGAACGAGGCGATCACCGCTGAGCTCGCCCTACGGCTGAGTGTGGCAGCCGCCCACGTCCTCGGAGCAGCCGACCGGGCGTCCGGGCGTCGCCCCCGTGCGGTCGTCGGTCGAGATCCCCGCGTCAGCGGGGAGTTCCTCTCTGCGGCAGTCTGTGCCGGCCTGGCCTCGGCAGGGGTCGACGTGCACAACGTCGGAGTGCTCCCCACCCCGGCCGTGGCCTTCCTCACCGCGGACATGAGCGCGACCTTCGGCGTCATGCTCTCGGCCTCACACAACCCGATGCCGGACAACGGGATCAAGTTCTTTGCCGGGGGTGGGCACAAGCTGCCCGACGATATCGAGGATGAGATCGAGGCCGCCATGGGCCGTGACTGGGCCAGGCCTGTCGGGGCGGAGGTCGGCAGAGTGCACGAGAACCGCGCCGGTCAGGCCCGCTACGTCGCCCACCTCCTGCGGGCCCTGCCCAACCGGCTCGACGGGCTCACCGTGGTCATCGACGGGGCCCATGGCGCGGCGTCCGAGGTCTCCCCGGAGGTCTTCCGCCTGGCTGGCGCCGACGTGTACGAGATCGGGGCCGACCCGGACGGGCTGAACATCAACGACGGCTACGGTTCCACCCACCTGGACCACCTCAAGGCCGCCGTGATCGCCAAAGGTGCTGATCTCGGCATCGCCCACGACGGCGACGCCGACCGCTGCCTGGCCGTCGACGCGGACGGCAACGAGGTCGACGGTGACCAGATCATGGGCATCCTCGCGCTCGCTCTGCGATCCCGTGGAGCACTGCCGGACGGCACCCTCGTCGCCACCATCATGAGCAACCTCGGCCTGCTTCAGGCGATGGAGCGGGAGGGGATCACCGTCAAGCAGACCGGTGTCGGGGACCGTTATGTCCTGGAGGAAATGCGCCGCGCCTCGCACGTCCTCGGTGGCGAGCAGTCCGGGCACGTCATCATGCTCGACCACGGGACCACCGGTGACGGCGTGCTCACCGGCCTGATGCTCGCTGCCCGGGTAGCTGAGACCCGTCGTCCGCTGGCCGATCTCGCTGGCGTGATGACGCGATTGCCGCAGGTCCTCATCAACGTCAAGGGCGTCGACAAGAGCCGGGTCGAGACCGACGATGTGTTGCAGGGCGCCGTCTCACAGGAGTCAGCCGCGCTCGCCGGCTCCGGTCGGGTGCTGCTGCGCAAGTCCGGCACGGAACCGGTCGTCCGGGTCATGGTCGAGGCTGCCACTGCCCAGCAGGCTCAGGACGTCGCCGATCGGTTGTGCGCCGTGGTCCGGGAACGCCTGGCGCTGTAGCCGACCCGCGCACTGTGGCATTCCGGCGTGGCATTCCAGCGCACTGTGCAAGACCAGCGTGCTGATCCGCGCCCGGATCAGTGGCCGTGGGCGCCCAGTGGAGGGGAACCCTGCCCCTCGCTGGCGCCGCGGGCGTCGCCAGCGTGTCGTTGCGCGTACGCGGCGTCCTCAGCGCCGGCAGCAACGTGCGTTGGGTCGAGGACCCGCTGCAAGAACGTCCTCGTCCGGGCGTGCTGCGGGTCACCGATGACCTGGTCGGGGTCGCCCTCCTCGACGATGTAGCCCCCGTCCATGAAGATGACCCGGTCGGCCACGTCCCGCGCGAAGGCCATCTCATGGGTGACGACGAACATCGTCATACCCTCTGTGGCCAGCCCGCGCATGACCGACAACACGTCCCCGACCAGCTCAGGGTCCAGGGCGCTCGTCGGCTCGTCGAAGAGCATGAGCTCCGGGTCCATCGACAGCGCCCGGGCAATGGCCACGCGTTGCTGCTGGCCGCCGGAGAGCTGGGAGGGATAGGCCGCGGCCTTATCGATCAGACCCACCCGGGTGAGGTTGGCCCGGGCCTTCTCCTCCGCCTCGGCCCGGCTGCGCCCCCGCACGGTCTGCTGCGCGATGGTGCAGTTGTCGAGAACCGACAGGTGTGGGAAGAGGTTGAACTGCTGGAAGACCATCCCCATGTCGGCGCGGACCTTGTCGATATCGCAGTCGGGGTCGGTGACCTCGGCGTCCTGGACGAAGACCCGACCTCCGGTGGGCTGCTCGAGCAGGTTGAGGCAGCGCAGTAGCGTCGACTTGCCCGAGCCGGACGGGCCGATGACACAGATAACCTCACCGCGGTGGATCTGGCAGGAGATTCCCTTGAGGACCTCGTTGTTCCCGAACGACTTTCGGAGGTCCTCGACTCGCACGACGACGTCCCGGCCAACCTGGGAGGGTGCGTCTGCAGCGACCGCGTCTGGAACCATCAGGCTCAGCGCTCCTTCTTCTGGCGTGCCTCCATGCGGCGCACGACCGTGGACAACGGGAGGGTGATGAGCAGGTAGCAGAAGCCAGCGACGACGAGGGGAGTGAGGTTGGCGTTGGTGTTGGCGATGTCACGGCCGTATTTGGTCAGCTCGTAGCCGTCCCGGGCCAGGCCGAGGATGTAGACCAGCGAGGAGTCCTTGACGAGCAGGATGAGCTCGTTCGTCAGTGGCGGGGTGACGATCCGGAAGGCCTGCGGTAGGACGATCCGGCGGGTCGCCGTGCCGGCCGGCATACCCAGCGAGCGGGCGGCCTCGATCTGGCCCTTGGGGACGGCTTGGATGCCCGCCCGGACCGTCTCCGCCATGTATGCCGCGGCGACCAGTCCCAGCGCGACCCATACCGTGCCGTAGGGGTCGAAGGGGATCTCCAGGCCCGGGAAGGCGAGCGGCAGCAACCCGAAGGCGATGAAGACCACGATCGCCGGCAGTCCTCGGAAGAACTCGATGTACACCATGGACAGCCACCGGTACGGGCCCACCGAGGAGAGCCGCATGAGGGCGAGCGCTGTCCCGAAGACCAGACCGAACACGAAGGCGCCCACGGTGTAGGCGAGCGTGTTGAGGAACGCCCGGCCCAGCCCCTGGGTCAGGGCCGCGTAGATCATGTCGGGTCGGAAGAAGACCGCCTGGATCTGGTGCCAGTCCGCGGCCCAGATCGCGACGCCGGCGACGGCGACGAGGACGACGTACTGCGCCGCACGCATGCGTTGCGCACGCTTGCGCGGGGAGAGTGGCTTGCGCACCGGGGTGGTCGTAGCGGCGGTCATGGCGCCTCCTCACAGGGCGAGCTGATGGGCTCGGGAGAGGTCCTGACGCCGAGGCGGCGGGACGGGGAACACCGTACCGCCGCCTCGTGCGCGGTGGGGGGTCGAACCTAGTTGGGTGCGTCGACGCCGAACCACTTCTTGTAGATCGTGTTGTAGCTTCCGTCCGTCTTGGCGGTGGCAAGGACCTCGTTGGTCACCTTGGCCAGGGCGGTGCCATTGGCGTTGTTCTTCTGGAACATGATCCCGTATTGCTCACCGGTGTCGAACTCCTTGACGACCTCGGTGGTCGGGTTGTCCTTGGCGTAGGCGAAGAGGGCGCCGTTGTCGTTGATCGCTGCGTCGACCCGGCCCGCGAGCACGCCAGCCGCCTGGGTGGGCAAGTCGTCGAAGACGACAACGGTGTATCCGTCGGTGTCCTTGTTCTTGTCCGCGAAGATCTGGCCGGTGGTGTCGGTCTGGACACCAAGCTTCTTGCCCTTGAGGTCGGGCAGATCCTTGATGCCCGAATCCTTCTTGACGAGCAGGGCCTGAGTGGCCTTGAAGTAGGGGTCAGAGAAGAGGACCGTCTCGGCACGCTTGTCGGTGATTGTCACCGCTCCGGCGGCAGCATCGCACTTCTTGGCTGCGAACACGGCGCCCGAGGTCATCGACGCGAAGTCGATGTCGACGATCTCCTGCTGCACTCCGAGCTTCTTGGCGACCAGGTCCATCACGTCGACGTCGAAGCCGACGACGTTGCCGGAGTCGTCCTTGAACTGGAACGGCTTGTAGGACAGGTGGGTGCAGACGAGCAGCTTTCCCGGCTTGAGCAGGGTCACTCCGGCCGCGTTGGGGCTGGCGCTGCCACCTGCGGACCCGGATCCACCGCTGCAGGCGGCCAGGGCGAGGGAGGACAGGGCCGCGGCGGCGAGAAGCAGGCGGACTCGGCGAGGGCGTGCAGAGGACACGAGATGACTCCTTGGGACGAGAACGGTGGGACCACGCTCGCACTTCGCCCCAAGCCGGAGCAACGCCACCGGCCGATGGGGGCGCGTCAGGTACCGAATTGTGATGATGTCGCCGTCCGCGGCTGCGACCGCCCGGCCCTGCCGCCGCGGCGGTGCGCGGCGATCAGCGGCGGTGCGCGGAGATGATCCGGGCGTAGGCCCGCCCGGAGTCCTTGATGGTGCGCACCTGAGTGTCGTAGTCGACATAGATGATGCCGAAGCGCTTGGCGAAACCCTCGGCCCACTCGAAGTTGTCCATCAGGGACCATGCGAAGTATCCACGGATGTCGGCGGCACCGGTGCGCACCGCTTCGTGGGCGGCCTGGAGGTGGGCGTGCAGGTAGTCCACTCGTTCCGGGTCGTGGACCGCACCGTCGGGGTCGACGACATCGGGCCATGCAGAGCCGTTCTCGGTGACGTAGATCGGCAGGCCGGACTCGTGCGCTGAGCGTTCCAGGATGAGCCGGAAGGACTCGGGGGAGATCTCCCATCCCATGTCGGTCAGTGGCGGCTGCGGCGCCAACTCCTCGACACCCTCGCAGCCTGGCATGTTCGTCGGGTTGGTTTCAGGGTCGCCGGCGCGCACCCGGGTGGGGAAGTAGTTGTTTACCCCGAGATTGTCCAGGGGTGCGCTGATGGTCCGCAGGTCGTCGTGGTGGATGTAGGAGTGGTCGCTCAGGTGGGCGGTGTCGTGCAGCAGACCGCCGGGGTATGCCGCGTGGAAGAGCGGTCCGTAGAAGAGGCCGTTGAGGGCGTTGTCGGCTCGGCGCACCGCGTCCAGGTCCCGCTCGTCAGCATCCTCGGGGATGATGACCTGACTTGGGTTGAGCGTGATGGACACCTGGGCGCCGGGGCAGTGCTCCCGGATGACCGGGACCGCGGTGCCATGCGCGAGCAGGAGGTGATGGGCAGCAACCAGCCCCTCGAGTGGGTCGCGGTGGCCGGGCGCGTGCACCCCGATGGCGTGGCTGAGAATCGAGGAGCACCACGGCTCGTTGAGCGTCGTCCAGTGGGTCACCCGGTCACCGAGCACATCGACGACGGCGGCGGCATACTCGGTGAACCATGCCGCGACATCCCGGTTGAGCCAGCCGCCGCGCTCGCCGAGGACCTGGGGCAGGTCCCAGTGGTACAACGTGGCGAACGGGGTGATGTTGCGTGCGAGCAGCTCGTCGACGAGCCGCTCGTAGAAGTCGAGCCCGCGAGGGTTCGCGGTGCCGGTGCCAGTCGGGATCACCCGGGGCCAGGCGATCGAGAACCGGTATGCCGTCAGGCCGAGCTCACCCATGAGCGCCACGTCGCCGGGCATCCGGTGGTAGTGATCGCACGCGATCTCACCGGTATCACCGCCGACGATCCGGCCCGGCTCTCGGCAGAAGGTGTCCCAGATCGACTCGGAGCGGCCGTCCTCGCTGGTCGCACCCTCGATCTGGAATGCGGCCGTGGCGGCCCCGAAGTGGAAGCCGTTCGGGAAGGACCGGGAGAAGGAAGTCACGCTGCCTACGCTAGCGATCCGCCGCGAGCTAGGCCTAGCTGTCCTGCGAGTCCGCCAGATCCACCCCGGCGAGGATCTCGCTGACCTGAGTGTGCGACGCCTGCTCGTCGTGTTCGGCCCGCATCCGACGCAGAAAGTCCTTGGTGCGCTGGTGCTGGGGGTTGCGGATGACCGAGGACGGCGCTCCCTGCTCGACAACGACCCCACCGTCCATGAAGACGACCTCGTCGGCGACGTCGTGGGCGAAGCCCATCTCGTGGGTGACCACGATCATCGTCATCCCCGACCGAGCGAGTTCGCGCATGACTTCGAGGACCTCGCCGACGAGCTCAGGATCCAGGGCGCTCGTCGGCTCGTCGAAGAGCATGAGCTTGGGGTCCATGGCAAGTGCCCGGGCGATGGCCACGCGTTGCTGCTGGCCACCGGAGAGCTGGGCCGGGTAGGCATCCGGCTTGTCCTTCAAGCCCACTCGGGCAAGCAGTTCCAGGCCGCGGCTGCGAGCCTGGGCCTTGGCAACCTTCTTGACCTGGACCGGGCCCTCCATGATGTTCTCCAGCGCCGTCTTGTGCGGGAAAAGGTTGAAGCGCTGGAAGCACATGCCGATGTCGCGGCGCTGCGCCGCGATGGCCTTGTCGGTGAGCCGATGGAGCGTGCCGCCCTTGTCGGCATACCCCATGAGGTCGCCATCGACGAAGATCCGGCCGCCGTCGATCGTCTCGAGCTGGTTGATGCACCGCAGGAAGGTCGTCTTGCCTGACCCCGAAGGGCCGAGGAGGACGACGACTTCGCCCGGCCACACGTCGAGGTCGATTCCTTTGAGCACCTCGTTGCCGTGGAAGGACTTGTGGACGTTGACGGCATGGACAAGCGAGGCACCCTGGCGTCGCGCAGTGGAGGTCGTCATCAGTGGTCCGCCGCAACCTTTTGTAGCTTGGCCTGGGCCTTCTTGCTCGGTTGGCCGAAGCCTCGCCCGAAGTACCTCTCGAGATAGGACTGGCCGATCATGAGGATGGTGCAGACGATGAGGTACCACAGCGTGGCCGCCATGAGCCCGGGCATGATCTTGAAGGACCGGGAGCCGAAGAGGGTGGCCTGGTAGTAGAGCTCGACGATGATCTGCGCGGCGATGAACAGCGAGGTGTCCTTGACCATAGCGATGGTCTCGTTGCCCGTCGGGGGGACGATGACCCGCATCGCCTGAGGGAGCACGATCCGGCGCATCGTCTTGCCCGGGGACATCCCGATCGCCTGGGCGGCCTCGCTCTGGCCCTTGTCGACCGAGAGGATCCCGGCCCGGGCGATCTCAGCCATGTAGGCCGACTCGGACAGGCCGAGGGCCAGCGAGCCGATCCACACCGTGCTCGAGAACGACTGGTAGTCGAGGGTGAAGAACGTGATGTTGGTGAACGGGATGCCGATCTGGAAGGTGCTGTAGAGGTAGCCGATACCGACCGCGAACAGGGAGAGCAGCACGTAGCGCGGGATCGAGCGGAAGAACCAGGTATAGGCAAAGGCGACACCGCGCAGAACCGGGTTGTCCGACATCCGCATGATCGCGAGCAGAATCCCCAGGACGATGCCGATGATCATCGACAGCACGGTGCCGAGGATGGTGCCCATCCACAGACCCTGGATGACGGGTTTCTGCTGCATGATCTGGAACGTGTAGGCCCAGTCCCACTTCTCGTTCGTGACGAACGAGCTGACCATCATCGCGACGATGACGGCGATCACGACGACGGCAACCCATCGCCCGGGGTGCCGGACCGGCCGGGCGTGGATTTCGCCCGGCCGGTCCTCAGTGACGGCGGTCATCGGTGCGTCAGCCGACGGATGGGTTCACGGCGAAGTCCGTGATCGCGCCGGCCTCGGCCTTCCACTTGGTGAGGATCGCCTGGTAGGTTCCGTCTGCCTCCATGGCCTTCAGCGCATCGGCGACAGCTTGGGCGAAGTCGGTCTCATCCTTGGGGAAGACGAAGCCGTAGGGGGCTGAGTCGTACTGCTCGCCGAGGAGTTCGACGCTGCCGTTGGTCAGCTGCACCGCGGCGATGGCCGGCGGCAGGTCGACGGCCATCGCGTCGGCCTTGCCGGACTGGATCATCGCGGTGACCTTGGCCTGGTCGGGGTCGACGAGTAGCTGGATTGCTGGCTTGCCGGCGTCGGTGCACTTCTTACTGCGCGCGGTGAGGTCGTCAACCTGGACTGTGCCCTTCTGGACGGCGACCTGCAGCCCACAGGCGTTGTCCGGGTCGACCTTCTTCGGGTTTCCCTTCTGGACAACCCACTGTGTGCCGGCCTTGAAGTAGCTGACCATGTTGACCTCCTTCATCCGGTCCGCGTTGATCGTGAAGGAGGAGACACCGGCGTCGTACTTGCCGCTGCTCACGCCGAGGATGATCGAGTCGAAACCGGTCGGCTGCCAGTCGGTCTTGAGCCCGAACCGCTCCATGACCGCGTTGAACAAGTCGACGTCCATGCCGATGACCGTCTTGCCGTCGGTGTCGAGATACTCATTGGGCTGGTAGGTGGCGTCCGTGCCGACGATGATCTTGCCGGCCGACTTGATCTTGGGCGGGATTTTGGCGACGAGAGCGGGATCTGCAGTAGCGCTCGTACCGCTGCTCGCCTCCGGTGACTTGCTCGAGTTGTCGGTGGACAGGGAGCTGGAGCCGCAGGCGGCGAGACCGAGCGCGGCGATCATCGCTACGGCGGAGCCGAGGCGGGCGGTGCGGAATGAGGGCACGGAAAACTCCTTCAGTGCGGGTCACGTGGGTCGCGCTGGCGTGCGGCCTGCCTTACCGTGCCACTGTGCCACGCGGTGCGCAATGATCGGCACGAGGATTGCAGCCAAGTTGTTGCCGTCCGGCCTCGCCGTGGGCGGTATCGCCGCTGTTGACCTCACTCCACCTGGCGGAGCAGACCCGTGTCGACGTCATACATGAAGCCACCCACGCGGGCATAGCCGGCGATGAGCGGGTGCGAGCGGACCGCGGCGAGATCGGCACGCAGGGCCTCGATCTGGTCGGTCACGATGTGGAAACCCTGCCACGCGGCATTGGTCCCGCTCGAGGCGCTGATCTTGTCCCGCAGTTCTCGCTCGGTGCTGCTCGACATCGCGCACTTGGTGTGCGGGACGATGAGGATGCGCCCCACGTTGAGCAGGTGCACCGCCAGGATGAGAGCCTCGGCCGCCGCGGGGGTGATCCGCCCGCCGGGGTTGCGGAAGATCTTCGCGTCGCCGAGCCTCAGCCCGATCATCCGCAGTGGCTCGATGCGGCTGTCCATGCACGTCACGACCGCGACCCCGGCCTTGGCGATGCCGTCGAAGCCGGCGTGTTCGGTGGCTGCTGCGTAGCGCCGGTTGGCCTCAAGGAGGTCCTCGAACCCACTCGGGAGTTGCTTCTGCGTGCTCATGCCAGCCCTGGTCTCTTGCCGATGGTGAGGGCGACCGGCTTGGTCACGGCAGCGAAGAAGTCGTTGCCCTTGTCGTCGACGACGATGAAGGCTGGGAAATCCTCGACCTCGATCCGCCAGATCGCCTCCATGCCCAGCTCTTGATACTCGAGGACGTCGACGGACTTGATGCAGTCCTGGGCCAGCCGTGCGGCCGGGCCGCCGATGGACCCGAGGTAGAAGCCGCCGTGCGCTTGGCACGCGTCGGTCACAGCTTGGCTCCGGTTCCCCTTGGCGAGCATGACCATGGATCCGCCGGCGGCCTGGAACTGCTCGACGTAGGAGTCCATCCGCCCTGCGGTTGTCGGGCCGAACGAGCCGCTCGGCATCCCCGGGGGCGTCTTTGCCGGACCCGCATAGTAGACGGGGTGGTCCTTGAGGTATGCCGGCATCTCCTCGCCGGCATCGAGGCGCTCCTTGATCTTGGCGTGTGCGATATCGCGGGCGACGACGAGCGGGCCGGTCAGCGACAACCGGGTCTTGACCGGGTGCCTGGTCAACTCCGCGAGAATCGCCGGCATCGGCTGGTTCAGGTCGATCTCGACGACCGCACCCTGCCCGGTCGAAGCCACCCCGAGGGGCTCGTCGTGGGCGGCGAGCGACTCGTGCGTCTGCTCAGGCAGGAAGTGCGCCGGCTCGGTCTCGAGCCGCTCGATGAAGACCCCCTCATGGGTGATCCTGCCGAGAACCTGGCGGTCGGCACTGCAGGACACCGCGATCGCCACCGGGAGACTCGCACCGTGGCGCGGCAGGCGGATGACCCGCACGTCATGGCAGAAATACTTGCCGCCGAACTGGGCGCCGATGCCGAACTCGCGGGTCAGCTCGAGCACGCGTCCCTCAAGCTCGATGTCGCGGAACCCGTGGCCAGTTGCCGGGTCGCCGTGGGTGGGGAGGGCGTCGAGCCACTTGGCACTGGCGTACTTCGCCGTCTTGAGAGCGAACTCGGCGCTCGTGCCACCGATCACGATCGCCAGATGGTAGGGGGGACAGGCAGCAGTGCCCAGGGAGCGCAGCTTCTCGTCGAGGAACCTGATCAAGGAGTCGGGGTTGAGGACCGCCTTGGTCTCCTGATACAGGAAGGACTTGTTCGCGCTGCCGCCGCCCTTGGCCATGAAGAGGAAGTCATAGGTGGTCTCGTGGCCGGGTTTGGTGTCGGCATACAGCTCGACCTGGGCGGGCAGGTTGGAGCCGGTGTTTCGCTCCTCCCACATCGTCAGCGGCGCCATCTGCGAGTAGCGCAGGTTCAGTCGGGTGTAGGCCTGGTAAACCCCTTGGCTGATCGCCCGCTCGTCGGAGCCGCCGGTGAGGACATGCTGGCCACGCTTGCCCATGACGATCGCCGTGCCCGTGTCCTGGCACATGGGCAGGATGCCACCAGCGGCGATGTTGGCGTTCTTGAGCAGGTCGAGTGCGACGAACTGGTCGTTGTTGCTCGCCTGCGGGTCCTCAAGGATGGCCCGCAACTGCGCCAGATGCGCCGGGCGCAGATAGTGCGCGATGTCGTGCATCGCGGTCTCGGTGAGCCTGGTGAGTGCGTCGTCGGCCACTTCGAGGAACGTGCGACCTCCGGGGCCGTCGAGACTGCGCACACCATCGGTGGTGAGCAGCCGCCACGGGGTGTCCTGCGTTCCGTTGCTCCCGGCCCCGGGGAGCAGATCCTGATAGGCGAACTCGGCCATGGTTCCTCCCGATGGGTGGTGCGGGTCAGAGCTCGTCACGGGTTGGCGCGTAGGCACCGGCGCGGCCGACGGTGACGGCCGAGGTCGCCAGTCCTCGCTCGATCGCGGGACGAACCTGTTCCAGTGTGCTCTCCCGCAGACGAGTGCGTGCACCCGGCTCCCCGAGCAGTCCCAGGTCGAGGAGTCCGGAGATGAGCCCCGCCATGAACGAGTCACCGGCTCCCACAGTGTCGACGACCTGCGAATCCTCAGGGGGAAGGGTGAGGCTCCGGTCCTCGCGCCGGGTCCGGTAGGTCACCCCGTCAGCCCCCAGGGTGACAACCGCCAGCCCCGCCCCGGACGCGCACCAGCGGGCCATCACGCCCTGGGCACTCTCGCCAGGATAGAGGAAGTCAAGGTCGTCCGAGCTCGCTTTGACGAGGTCTGCCAGAGCCACGAGGTCCTCGACGAGTGGCCGGACCTGCTGCGCGCCGCCCATGATGGAGGGCCGGATGTTGGGGTCGTAGGAGGTGGTGCCGTGCTGGCGAACCGTGGCGAGGGTTGCTCGTATGCCGCTCGCTCCAGGTTCGAGGACCGCGCCGATCGACCCGGTGTGGGCGTGGACGGTGCCCGAAGTGACTGTCCGGCCAGGCACACCAAGGTGCAGTTCGAACTCATAGGTCGCCGCCCTGGCGGCGTCGATCCGGGCGATGGCCGTCGACGTCGGCTCCCGCGTGCGGCTGCCCTCGACGAGGGTGACACCGCCGGTGTCCAGGAGATCGCAGACGCGGTCCCCGCGCTCGTCGTCGCCGATCGCGGTGGCGAAGTCCACGGCGTGACCGAGCCGGCTGACTCCGAGAGCGACGTTGAGCGGGCTTCCGCCGACATGCTCGCGGGTGCCACCACTTGGGTCGAGGACGACGTCGATGAGTGCTTCGCCGAGCACCAGCACCCGGTGCGCAGATGCGTCGGCTGAGGCCACGGCCGAGGAGGTCCGGGGGGTTCGCTGCACGCTGGCGACTCTAGTGGGCTCTGCGGACGCGGCCCGGCTCCAGGTCGTGGCGTCCCGTTCGTGGCGTCCCGTTCGTGGCGCCGTCTTCGTGGCGCCGTCTTCGTGGCGCAGTCCCGTTGGCCGTGCCGGATTCGTGCTCTGCTCGCTGGCTTGCGAGGATGGGGTGATGAGTGGCGCATCGGGTGACCCGGCAGCGGGGGGCGAGCACGCGGCATACGTGACCTCCACAGCGGCGAGGGTGGACCACCCACCGGCGACCCCGCGCAGCCGGTATGCGCTCGGATCCGTCCCCAACATGCTGCGTTCGCTGCTCGTCATCGGGTTGCTCATGGCCGGGCTGGTGTTCCTCGTGCCGCGGGTGAACTCCCTGTCTGGGCCAGCCGTCGACGTGCATGCGACCGGACTTGACGTCGTCGAGCGCACCGGCTGGCCGGTCGTCGAGGCGCGCGGACTGCCGACGGGCTGGACGGCGACGGCGGCGCGCTTCGTCAAGGCCACCGATGGGAAGATGACCTGGCTCGCGGGATACCAGACGCCGGACGGGGACTACGTCAGCGTCGAGCAGACAGAGAGTGCGACCTCGGCATGGATCTCCGCCCAGGTCAACCGGGCACGCAGAGTCGGCGAGGTGGAGCGGGCCGGGATGACATGGACCAAGTACGAGCGGGGAGCCAAGGTCCAGAACTCGCTCGTCCACGTGCCGACCGCGCCCGGTGAGCTGGCGACGCTGATCACCGGGACGGCTCCGTTCGACGACATGCTCTTCTTCATCGACCATTTGCAGCCGGTGCGCAAGAGCTAGCCCGTTGCGGTGGCGATCCTTGCCTCGGCGCGATCGAGCCAGTCCGCGCAGTGCTGCGCGAGGGCCTCACCGCGCGCCCACAGGGTCATCGCATCCTCCAGTCCCACCGTGCCGCCTTCGAGGCGGGACACGATGGCAACCAGCTCATCCCTGGCTGCCTCGTAACCGAGGGTGGCCACGTCCGCATTGGGGTCGTCCGGCCCGTCGCTGGGAGCCTCAGGGGAGCTGTCTTGGGACATGGCCCGGACTCTATCCGTCGTCGCCGACCACGTGGACCGCAAAGTGGCCATCGACCACGGTGACCCGCAGCAGTTCCCCGGGGTGGAGGCAGGCCGGATCGTGCACGACATGCCCGTCGCCCCGCCGGACGATCGCGTAGCCCCGACTCAGGGTCTGGTGTGGCGAGAGCACCCGAACCTGTGCGGTGAGATGACCGAGCAGCGTCCGGGCGCGATCCAGGTCGAGCTGGATGTGTCGCCGCAACGTTGCCTTCGTCGCATCGATCCCGCGGCGCTGCACCCGGATGAACCCGGCTGGGTCGGCCAGCACCGGGCGCGTGCGCAGGTCCACGAGCCGGCGACGCTCGTGGGTGAGGAGCTCGCTGAGGCGCCCTCGGAGCTGGTGGCGTGCCCGATCGATGCGCTCTCGCTCCAGCGCGCCGTCGGGGACGACGAGCATGCCGGCGTCAGTGGGAGTGGAGGCGCGGCGGTCGGCGACGAAGTCGAGCAGGGGGGTGTCCACGTCATGTCCGATGGCGCTGACCACCGGGGTGTGCACGGCCGCGACAGCGCGCACGAGAGCCTCGTTGCTGAATGGCAGCAGGTCTTCCACGCTGCCGCCGCCTCGGGCGATGACGATGACGTCCACCTCGTCGATCCGATCCAGCTCGCGCAACGCAGCGATGACGTCGCTGACCGCACTCACCCCTTGGACAGCGACCTGTCGAATCTCGAAGGCCACGCTCGGCCAGCGTCGACGAGCGTTCTCGACAACGTCCTTCTCGGCTGCGCTGGCGCGGCCGGTCACCAGCCCCACTCGCCGGGGCAGGAACGGAAGTGCCCGTTTCCGGTCGGCGTCGAAGAGCCCTTCGGCGGCAAGCGTGGCCTTGAGGTACTCGATCCGGGCGAGCAGTTCACCCAGGCCGATCGGGCGGATCTGGCGAGCCTGGAGGAGCAACTGGCCCCGTTGCGTCCAGAAGGTGGGTTTGGCCTGAATAACGACTTGTGCCCCTTGCGTGAGCGTCGTCGGGACCGCCTCGAGGGCACTGATCGGCAAAGCAACGGACAGGCTCAGGTCGACGTCGGTGTCGCGCAGGGTGAGGTATGCCGTGCGCATCCCGGGTCGCTGGTTCAGTTGGACGACCTGACCCTCAACCCACAGTGTCGACATGCGGTCCACGTACTCGGCGATCTTCATCGACAACAGCCGAACGGGCCACGGTTGCTCCGGTGTGGTGTCGGCGGCCTTCTCGGGCAGCTGCTGGCCGGCCACGGTCATCAGCGGTTCGATTCCTGGACGGGCCGGGAGCTGGCGCCGGATGAGCCGAACAGCGGCCAGCGCGTGCCGAGGGAATCCGCGGCGAACCGTGGGGCCACCTGTGCTCTGTGCATGGGGACATTGTGACGAGCCACTTCGAGCACCGGGACGGCGGTTCGCAGCCGGCTTCTGGCTGCGTTGACCCGACGTACAGTGGAGGGTATGGCCAGCCCCGCGCGACGCGTCCTTCTTGCTGCCCCTCGCGGATACTGTGCCGGCGTCGACCGGGCTGTCGTCACCGTGGAGAAGGCCCTGGAGCTCTATGGCCCGCCGGTCTATGTGCGCAAACAGATCGTTCACAACAAACATGTCGTCACCACGTTGGAAAAGCGGGGCGCGATTTTCGTCGACGAGACCCACGAGGTGCCCGAGGGTGCCACCGTGGTCTTCTCCGCGCACGGGGTGGCCCCGGTGGTCCATGAGGAGGCCAGGGCGCGCTCGCTGAAGACCATTGATGCGACCTGTCCGCTGGTGACCAAGGTGCACCGCGAGGCGGTCCGGTTTGCCGACTCCGACTACGACATCCTCCTCATCGGTCACGAGGGCCATGAGGAGGTCATCGGTACCTCCGGGGAGGCGCCGGAGAACATCACCCTCGTGGAGGGCCCTGACGACGTCGGCAATGTCACCGTCAGGGACCCGGAAAAGGTCGTCTGGCTCTCCCAGACCACACTCTCGGTCGACGAGACGATGGAGACGGTTCGTCGGCTGCGGGCCCGGTTCCCGCAGTTGCAGGACCCGCCGAGCGACGACATTTGTTACGCGACCCAGAACCGCCAGCTCGCCGTCAAGCAGATGGCTCCCGAGACCGACCTGATGATCGTCGTGGGATCCCGCAATTCCTCGAACTCGGTGCGCCTGGTCGAGGTCGCCCTCGAGCACGGCGCGGGCGCAGGGCATCTCGTCGACTACGCCGACGAGATCGACGACCGGTGGCTCCAGGGGGTCGCCACGGTGGGGGTGACCTCCGGAGCCTCCGTGCCGGAGGTGCTCGTGCGTGGCGTCCTGGAGTACCTGGCTGAACGCGGCTATGCGGACGTCGCTCCGGTCGTCGCGGCCGAGGAGTCCCTGATGTTCGCCCTGCCCAACGAGATCCGGCGGGATCTCAAGGCGGCCGGGATGAGCGACAAGGTCCGGCACGACGCCTCCTCGACGGCGGATGCCGGCTCCCTGCACTGAGCTGAACTGGCCGTAGGCGCAGGTTCTTGGCGCCGGCCCCGGTGCCCGGCGCTGGCCCCGTCAGGGCTGACCGTCAGGCGCTGACCGACTCCGGCCCGTCGGTATTCGCGGGTGCCTGAGCAGACACGATGAGCTCCTCGCGTGACTCCTCCCCGAGGGAGGCGTCGATGAGTTCCATAGCCGTTAGGGACCGCGGCGCGGACTCGACAGCGGCCGGCTGCGGCAGCTGCTCGGCACTCGCGGTGAGCTCACCCATCTTTCGGGCGGTCACCAGGACGCGTGACTCCAGGGCCCCCACCATGGCGTTGTAGGTCTCGACGCTCGTCCTGAGGCTGCGCCCCAGCTTGTCGACGTGCCCGCCGAGGCTGCCCAGCCGATGGTGCAACTCCTGGCCGAGACCGAGCAGCTCGCGGGCGTTGGCGGTGAGGGCGTCCTGCTGCCAGGCAACCGCGACCGACTTCAGGAGCGCAAGCAGGGAGCCAGGGCCGACCAGGACGACCTTGTGGGTCAGGGCGCTCTCGTGCAGGCCCGGTGCGTGTGCGAGGGCGCTGGCGAGCATGGCCTCGCTCGGGACGAAGCAGACGACGAGCTCCGGGGTGGTCTCGAAGGCACTCCAGTAGGACTTGCGGGCCAGTGCACGCACGTGCTCGCCCAGGCTGCGGGCGTGCGCGCCGAGCAGGTCGGCCCGTTCCCTCTCGCCCAGGCCTTCGGCCTGTGCCTCGAGGAAGGCAGCCATGGGCGCCTTCGCGTCGACCACGAGCACTTTTTCTCCGGGTAGGCGCACGATAACGTCGGGTCGCACGGCGGTGCCCTCGGTGTTCTGCGCGCAGACCTGCTCCTCGAAGTCGCACCGGGCCAGCAGGCCGCCCAGCTCGAGTACTCGGCGCAGCTGGACCTCACCCCACGCGCCGCGCACGTTGGCCGAGCGCAACGAACCCGCCAGTGCGGCCGTGGCGCGGCCGACCTCACTTGTGCCCGCCTCCACCTGGGAGAGCAGTTGCGCCACTGCGCCGAACTGCTGGGCCCGGTCACGTTCCAGGGTGCCCACCTGGCGCTGCACTCGCTCCAGGGTCTGCCGCAATGGGGCGAGTTCACGGGCGACCTCGTGGTCCTGCTCGCCTGCGGCGGACAGGTCGGCCACCCGCTCCCGCAGCACGTCACGCTCGGCCAGGGCCCTGGCCAGGGATGCCGCGTAGCTGCTCCTCGCCAGCAACCAGGTCAGCATCGCGCCGACGAGCAGGGACACGGTCGCCACCATCCAGGTTTGCATGCACCCAGACGATGCCAGCGACCACCGACAACGCCGGCGAGGATCAACCGAGTATGAGCGCCCCGAGGGTGCCGATCAGCGTGACCAGGGCAGTGGACAGGGCGCCGAGGAGGACCGGTCGCCCGCCCACCGTGCGCAGCAGGCTCACGTGCACCCCAGTGCCGAGCGCGAACATGGCGGCCGAGAGCAGCAGCACTTGAACCGTCTTGGCCATGGAGAACACGTCCGGTGGCAGAGGCAGCCATGTGCGCACGAGGGTCATCGAGAGGAAGCCGGCGACGAACAGGGGGACGAGCGGGGTCGCGCGAGTCCCGCCGCTCGGGCCCCGGCGGCGCCGCCGCCAGCCGAGCGCGAGGATGAGCGGTGCGAGCATGAGGACCCGGGCAAGCTTGACCAGCACGGCCGTGGCCAGGGCAGAACCGCCGATGATGCCGGCCGCAGCGACGACCTGTGCGACCTCGTGGATGGCGGAACCGGCGAGCAGACCGGCGGCGGCGTCGTGCAGGCCGAGTGTGGAGGCCAGGAGTGGGACGACACCGATCATCACGGTGCCGAACAGCACGACAAGCCCGATCGCGGTGGCGGTCTCGGTCTCGTCGGCCTCGGACTCCTCCTCGACGGCGGCCACGGCCGCGGCACCGCAGATCGAAAAGCCGCTCGCGATCAGGAGCGACAGCGGCCCGCTCAACCCGAGCCGCCGGCCCAGCCAGGTTGTCCCGATCACGCCGACTGCGACGACGGTGACGACCAGGGCGATAACCCCCGGCCCCAAAGCGGCGATGTCGCGCAGGGAGAGTTGCAGGCCGAGCAGGACGATCCCCACCCGCAGCAGTCGCTTTGCGGCCACAGCAAGCCCCGGGCGCCATCTTTCGCCCAGGGGGGCGACGTGCACGAGCGCGATGCCGAGGAGGATGGCCACGAGCAGCGCGCTGACCGTCGGCAGGACCCGGGCGACGAGGGCTGCGACGAGCGCGGCCGCGGCCGACAGGCCGAGTCCGGGCCAGAGGGAAGGAGACGCCACGTCATGACAGTGCTCTCCCAGCGCCGATCGCGCCACTGGTGTCTGGTGGTCGGAGGTAGCCTCCGGGACATGAGCAGCACGCGCACGGACCGGCGAGCATGACGGACCTTGGCCCAGGCCCCTCGTCGGGGCACCCTCCGGCGCGTGGTGCGGAAGGCCGCCCGGACCTGTCCACGGATGCTGGCCGGCTTGCGTTCATCAGGGTCCTCAACTCCCGGTTGCCGACCAAGCGCACCATCGCCCAGGGTCTGCTCCGCAACGAGCATGGTGAGATCCTGCTGTGCCAGTTGACCTACAAGCAGGAATGGGACCTGCCCGGTGGGGTCGTCGACCCCGGGGAGTCGCCCGCGGCCTGTGTCGAGAGAGAGGTCCACGAGGAACTCGGCCTCAGCGTGCGGGCCGGGCGCCTTCTCGCCGTCAACTGGCTGCCGCCCTACCGCGGTTGGGATGACGCGACCCTGCACGTGTTCGACCTCGGCACGATTCCCACCGACGCGCTCGAGCCCGCCCGTTTCCTCGCGCGTGAGATCCGGGGTGCGCACTGGTGCAGTGTCGCGGATGCCGCGACCCACGTCGCGGCATACGTCATGCGCATGCTCACCTCTATCGAGGGGGCAGACGGGACCTGCTATCTCGAGGACGGAAAACCCCGCGCCGACACTCAGCCGTAGACTCATCGTCCCGTGGCACTCACCATCGGAATCGTCGGTCTCCCCAACGTTGGCAAGTCGACGCTGTTCAACGCGTTGACGAAGAACAACGTCCTGGCCGCCAACTACCCCTTCGCGACGATCGAGCCGAACATCGGGGTCGTGCCGCTGCCTGATCCCCGGCTGGCGCGGTTGGCGGAGATCTTCGGCTCGGCGCGGATCCTGCCGGCCACGGTCTCGTTCGTCGACATCGCCGGCATCGTCAAGGGCGCAAGTGAGGGGGAGGGGCTGGGCAACAAGTTCCTCGCCCACATCCGCGAGGCCGACGCCATCTGCCAAGTCGTGCGCGCCTTCGAGGACGGCGACGTCGTGCACGTTGACGGCAAGGTCTCCCCGACCTCGGACATCGAGACCATCCACACCGAGCTCATCCTCGCCGACCTGCAGACCCTCGAGAAGGCCGTGGCCCGGCTGGAGAAGGAGTCACGGATCAAGAAGGAGGCCAGGCCGGCATACGAAAATGCCGTTGCGGCACAAAGAGTTCTCGAGGAGGGCCGGACGTTGTATGCCGCGGGGGCCGCCGCCGGGGTCGACATGGAGCTCGCCGCGGCGCTCGGGCTACTGACCACCAAGCCGTTCATCTACGTCTTCAACCTCGACGAGGACCAGCTCGCTGACACCGAGCTGCACGAGCGCCTGGCGGCGAGCGTCGCCCCGGCCGACAGCGTCTTCCTCGACGCCAAGCTCGAGATGGACCTCATGGAGATGGATGCCGACGATGCGCTCGAGCTGCTCCAGTCCTTCGGGGCGGCAGAGTCCGGGCTCGACCAGCTCGCCCGGGTCGGCTTCCACACCCTCGGCCTGCAGACCTATCTGACCGCCGGGCCGAAGGAGGCGCGGGCGTGGACCATCCGGCAGGGCTGGACCGCGCCGCAGGCGGCCGGGGTCATCCACACCGACTTCCAGAAGGGCTTCATCAAGGCCGAGGTCGTCTCGTTCGACGACCTCGACGAGCTCGGCTCGATGGCGGCGGTCAAGGCCGCCGGCAAGGCGCGGCTCGAGGGCAAGGACTACGTCATGGCTGACGGCGACGTCGTCGAGTTCAGGTTTAACGTCTAGCGTTATTGACGTGTCGCGTTATATATTGGTCGAGTGATCAGATCCTTCGGGAGCAAGGACACCGAGCGGATCTGGCATGAGCAGTACGTCAAGCGCATCGATCGCACCGTGCAGCGAACGACCTTGCGGAAGCTCGAGCTGATCCATGCGGCCAAGGATGTCGACGATCTGAGGATCCCTCCCGGTAACCGCCTAGAGCGACTGGTCGGTGACCGTCGTGGTCAGCACAGCATTCCGGGTGAACACGCAGTGGCGCATCTGCTTCGTTTGGAAAGATGGAGGTGCAGAAGATGTTGAACTCGTCGACTACCACTGAGACTGACCTGATCGAGCCGATCCACCCGGGAGAGATCCTGATGGAGGACTTCATCGAGGGGTTCGGGATCACGCAGCACAAGCTGGCGGTGTCGATCGGTGTGCCGCCGCGGCGCATCAATGAGATCGTGCACGGCAAGCGGGGCATCTCGGCCGATACGGCGATCCGTCTTGCGCGCTACTTCGGGACGTCCGAGGAGTTCTGGATGAATCTGCAGTCGAGCTACGAGCTTCGGCTGCAGCGGCGGGCGCTGCGCGACCAGGTCGCTGCGATCACACCGCTGGCAGTCGCGTGACCGGACGCCTCCTCCTCATCTGCGGTCTGCCCGGCGTGGGGAAGACGAGCATCGCCGAGATCGTCGCTGCGCGCACGAGGTCGGTCCATCTGTCCATCGACGCGGTCGAGGAGTCGATCCTCGCCTGCGGGTTGCCGTCAGGGTGGCAGGTCGGTGTCGCTGCGTACGAGGCGGCGCGTGCGATGGCGGAGCAGAATCTGCGACTCGGCCACGACGTCGTCGTCGATGCGGTGAACGACAGCGAGGAGGCGAGGCAGACCTGGCGTACTGCGGCCTCACGCACAGGTGCACGTCTCGAGTTCGTGCACCTCGTGATCTCCGACGCGCAGGAGCATGAGCGGAGGCTGGCCGGCAGGGATCGCGGTCTCGCCTACGTCGGAGAGCCGTCCTGGTCGGACGTGCAGCGCCGCCGCGCTGACTACGCCGGGTGGTCCGATAAGGTTCTTGAGTTCGACACGACGTCACGGGCGGCGGACGAGGTCGCAGACGTACTCGTCGTGCGCTTCAGGAGGAGATGAGGCGTCGTCGGCGCTGATGGTTCCATGTGCTGGAAATCGGTCGAGTTCCGCTTCAACGTCTGAGCCCGATGGGTAGGTGGTGTCCAGGTGGATGGAGCCGTGAGTAGCTCCCAGGCACGAGTCCGAATACGTTCCTACGACAGCGCCGATGCCGCCGAGACGCTACGGATCTTCCACGACGCGATCACAGTCACAGCGTCCGCGGACTACACGCCCGAACAGATCGCGGCATGGGCGCGGCCGGAGAACCGCGATGTCGGCGGGTGGGATCGGTCGATGCTAGCGCGGGAAAGCTACGCCGCCCTCGTCGGCGAGCAGTTGGCGGGGTTCTCCGATGTGAGCGCCGACGGCTATATCGACATGATGTTCGTTTCACCGCGATTCGCGCGGCAAGGTGTGGCGCGCGAGCTGTTGACATTCCTCGAGATCCGAGCAGGGAAGATGTCAGTGAGTCAGCTTTCCTCGAATGTGAGCATCACGGCCCGTCCACTCTTCGAGTCGCTCGGCTTCCAGGTGGTGGACGAACAGCATCCCGTGGCTGGAGGCGTCGTCATGACCAGTTTCCACATGATCAAGAAGCTCAACGGGCGACGTGTGTAGGTGGGCTGGCGTGAGCGCTGAGCAGGCTACCTCGGATGCCACTCTCGTGCTCTGGTAGGTGGGAATCGCTCTGGTGCTCGGTGACCTTCGTGTTCCGCGCGCGGCAACCGGCGTGACCCGCGGAAGGGTCATCGGGCCGGGCCTCGGTGGCAGAGTGGCGACATGGGCATGCGCATCGTCATCGGAGCACCGGCGAACGGCACCACCCTCAAGGAGGAGCTGCGGACCTTCCTGGAGGGCGACGAGCGGGTCACGGATGTCATCGACCTCTCGACACCGGACATCACCTACCCTGCGGTGTCCTTCGCGGCGGCCCGAGCCGTCCTCGAAGGCCGCGCCGATCGCGGCATCCTGGTCTGTGGAACCGGTGTCGGTACGGCGATCGCCGCCAACAAGGTGCGCGGCATCCGGGCTGCAACCGCTCATGACCTGGTAACCGTGCGCGGATCGGTCGAGAACTATGACGCCCAGATCCTGTGCATGGGGCAGAACGTCATCGCGCCCATCGCGGCCAGGGCGCTCATCGGCATCTGGCTCGATGCCCGCCACGATCCGGCGAGCAGCTACGGCCCCAGGCTCGAGGAAATCACGGCCTACGAGGCTGTGTGATCCACGCCCCGGCTCCCGGGATGCCGGATCCCTGGTGAATCCACAAGCCAGTGGTGTCAACTGGTCAGGCTGATCAGGGCGCAGGCGTTGCCATCGCGGACGCCGCTGGTGACGAGATCATGGCTCGGATCGCTCTGCGGGCCCGCAACGTGATGGGATCCAAGTCGTATCGTCATCCCATGAAGGCGACGATCGATGCGGGTGGCCGGATCCTGCTCCCCAAGGCCTTGCGGGAGGCACTCGGTCTGACTCCAGGCTCCACGGTTGACATCTCCGCCTACGGTTCCGGTGTCCAGGTGATGCCGGGTGGGCGCACGGCGCGGCTCGAACGGGAGGGCGACGGTCGACTCGTTGCGGTCAGCGAGACGGTCGTGACCGATGACGACCCGTTCGCCCTGATCGACGCCGGCCGCCGGTGAGTGCGGTCGCCGTCGACACGAGTGTCGCGGTGCCGCTGTCGGTGGTGACACACCCCGCGCATCCGGCCGTGAGTGCATGGGCCAGGGATCGGTCACTGGTGCTGAGCGGTCATGCGCTGGCGGAGACCTACTCGGTCTTGACCCGGCTACCGGGTGATGCGCGGGTGGCTCCGGTTGACGCGGTGACGTTGATCGACGGGTCCTTCGGCGATGCTCCGGTGCCGGGTGAGGCGGCCTCTCGCGAGATCCACCGGGAACTGGCTCGTCTCGGTGTTTCCGGCGGGGCCGTGTACGACGCTCTGGTGGGGGCTGCCGCGCGTGACAACGACCTCGCGCTGGCAACGCGTGATGCGCGAGCGAGGGGGACCCACGAGGCGGTCGGGGCCCGGGTCGAGCTGGTGGGCTCGTGAGCGAGTTGCGCCGGATGGCTGTGCGTGCGGACCCCGGTGCCGCGTCGAACCTCAGTCCCTCAGGGTGATCAGGGCATAGGCGTCTCCGCGGATGCCGTCCCGGACCTCCTCGCGGGTCGGCATCCGGTCCACGTTCACCCGCAGCCCGATCCGGGCCGCGTTGTTCGGCCCGAGCCGTTCGAGCAAGGTCATGACGATGTCGGTGACCTGGTCGCGGTCCTCGACAAGGACGGCGTGCCCGCGTCGTTCCGTGCCGTCGAGGGTGAGGGTGATCTCGGCGCCGCCACGCAGGTTGACCCGCCAACCCCCGTTGGCGTGCGCGTACAGCCGACCGTCGACGACGTGCCGGCCGACGACGACGTCATAGGTTTTTCCGCTCTTGCGGCCGGTCACGTGCAGGACCATGAGCCCGCGGCTGAGTGGGCCGTGCAGGGGCGAGGCCAGCAGGCGTTTCATGACCGGGTTGACGACATGGATCAGGAACGGTGGGGTGGACACTCGCTCGACCACCCGCGTCATGTCGCCAGCCCCGCGCTCCTCCCCCCGCGCCATCAGAGCGTGGCGACCTCGACCCGGCCCAACCGCTGGCCGTCGACCTCGGCCGGGTCGCTCGAGGGCGCCGTCATCGCGAACAGGGTCCGGCCGTCCGCCCCACCCAGAGCGCAGGCATAGGGAATCTGGCTGGTCTCGACGGCCCCGGTGACCTCACCACCCTCGGCATAGCGGAAGAGGTTGGGGCTCAAGGCCGTCGCGACCCAGATCCCGCCCTGCGGGTCGGCGCAAATCCCGTCCGGCGCGGCCATCTGGGGCGCCGTCGAGGCCCACACCCGCCGGTTGGACAGAGAGCCGTCCGCGGCCACGTCGAAGGCGGTGAGCTGCAGCCGCAGGGTCTCGGCCAGGATGAGGGTGCGCCCGTCGTCGAGGAAGGCCATGCCGTTGGGGAAGCGGACCCCATCGGCAGCCACGCTCACCTGACCGTCCGGGGTGACCCTGACCAGCCGGGTGGCTCCGGCGGATTCGTCGGCGAGGATGGCGGGGATCCCTCGGGCGTGCATGTCGGCGTGCAGGTCGTAGCCGAAGTTGCCGACGTAGGCATTCCCGGCGGTGTCGGTGAGCAGGTCGTTGACGTGGAAGTCGGCGTAGCCGGACAGGTCAGCGTGCACGCTCAAGGTGCCGTCGTGCTCGAGCCGCAGGACCTTCCGGTCACGCATCGAGGAGACGAGCAGTCGGCCGTCGGGCAGCCAGCCCAGGCCGCTCGGCTGCTGCGGGACGTCGACGACGTGCTCCTCGTGGCCGGACTCGTCGAGGGTGAACACGGCGCGGCGGTAGAAGTCGCTGAACCACAGCCGTCCGTCACGCCAACGCGGGCCCTCCCCGAACGCCAGACCCTCACGAAGAACCTGTGCTGCCGTCATCGCCTGCTCCTTGCGCGTCGCCATTGCCGGGCTCCGATCGGCGCTCGGTCATGCCAGTGTGGCAGGGCCTCAGCTCGCCGCCCAGGCCCGGTGGCGTCTCGTGACCGGCCACACGCGGCGGGACATGCAGTTGGCAGGATGGCCCCCATGTCCCCGGTTGCCCCACCGCCCGCGCTCGTCGCACTCGCCCGCGCGCACGGCGTCGGCACCGAGTACTGGGACTGGCAGGGCCGCCACGTCGTCGTCGCGACGGACACCATCCGGGCGGTCCTGGCTGCCCTGGAGATCCCCTGTGGGACTGAGGAGGAGATCGAGCGTTCTCTCGCCGAAGTCGCCACCGCACCGTGGCGGAGGGTCCTGCCCGCTGTCGTGGTCCTGCGGGAAGGGTGGACGCCCTGGGTGCACGTGCACGTTCCGCACGGCGCCAGCCTGGCGGTCACCATCGAGCTCGAGGAGGGTGGATCCCGCACGACGATCCCGGTCGACCGATGGGTCCCACCGCGCGAGATCGACGGCGAACTCGTCGGTGAGGCGACCATCGTCCTACCCAGTGACCTCCCCCTCGGCTGGCACCGACTCATCGCCACGGTCGGTGCGGACGTGACGAACCCAGCCAGCCTCATCAGCACTCTCGTGGTCACACCAGCGCGCCTCGAACTTCCCGAAGCGGTGCGGGAACACCCGGCCGTAGGCCTGATGACCCAGCTCTATCAGGTCAGGTCCGCAGACAGCTGGGGCATCGGAGATCTGCACGATCTGGCCACCTTGGGAACCTGGGCCGCCCACACACTGGATGCGCAGTTCGTCCTGGTCAACCCGCTTCATGCCGCCGAGCCGGCCGCACCCATGGAGCCCTCGCCCTATCTGCCGACAACCCGCCGCTTCGTCAACCCCATCTACCTTCGGGTCGAGGACGTCCCGGAGATACACCGGCTCGAGCCCGCCGCCGCGGCTCGGGTCGAGGCTCTCGCCGCGACCGCACGGGGACTGAACACCGCTGATGCCCTCGACCGGGATGCCGCCTGGACGGCCAAGCGGGCCGCCTTGGAGATCCTGTATGCCGTCCCGGTCGCAGGACGCAGAGCCGTCGACCTTGCTCGCTACCTCGAGGAGGAGGGGGCGGGCCTGACGACCTACGCGACCTGGTGCGCGCTCGCCGACGAGTACGGCCCACGCTGGACGCAGTGGCCGGCGGAACTGCGCGACCCGTCCGGCCCGGCAGTGACGGTCTATCGGGAAGAGCACGCTGACGCGGTCGCCTTCCACTCCTGGCTGCAGTGGCTCCTGGACCGACAGCTCGGGCGAGCCCAGGCAGCGATGCGCCAGGCCGGGATGACCCTGGGGGTGATCCACGACCTCGCTGTGGGTGTACACCCCTTTGGTGCCGATACCTGGGGCCTATCCGCCGCCCTCGCCGAGGGCGTCACCGTCGGGGCGCCCCCCGACCAGTTCAACCAGCTCGGACAGGACTGGAGTCAGCCACCGTGGCGACCCGACCGGCTCGCCGAACTTGGCTACGAACCTTTTCGGGACATGGTTCGCACCGTGCTGCGGGACGCCGGCGGGATCCGGGTCGATCACATCATCGGGCTCTTCCGGCTCTGGTGGATCCCGGCCGGGGGGCGACCCGCTGACGGTGCCTACGTCAGATACGACCACGAGGCGCTCGTCGGGATCCTGGCCCTGGAGGCACACCGGGCCGGTGCGTTGGTGGTCGGGGAGGACCTCGGGGTCGTCGAGCCGTCGACCCGGCAGTACCTGCTCGAACGAGGGCTCCTCGGCACCTCGATCATGTGGTTCGAGTGGGAGGAGGACGGCAGCCCGAAGCAGCCGGAGCGCTACCGCGAACTGTGCCTGTCCAGTGTGACCACCCACGACCTGCCCCCAACCGCCGGATACCTCGCCCTCGAGCATGTGGCTCTGCGTGAGCAACTGGGACTCCTCACCCGCCCGGTGCAGGAGGAGCGGGCACACGAGGAAGCGACCATCGCCCGGGTCCGCGAGGCGCTGCTACGTCGTGGGCTTCTCACGCCCGCAGCGACCGCGGAGGATGTCGTCCTCGGGATGCACCGCTGGCTTGCCGCGACCCCGAGCAGGCTCCTCGGGGTCGCGCTCGCTGACATCGTCGGGGACCGTCGGGCCATCAACCAGCCCGGGACCCATCGCGAGTATCCGAACTGGTGCCTCCCGCTCGCTGGCTCCGACGGTCGACCGATACTGCTCGAGGAGATCATCAACGGCGACGTCGGCGGGCCCATCGCGGCGGCGGTGCATCGCGAGCGCTGACCGGGTGGGTCAGCGCTCGAGCAGGTCTGCGAAGCGACCCGCGATAACCTCGGCAAGGTGGTGCAGGCTCGCGTCGGCGGCATACGCGGCCGTGGCGATGTCCTCGGGGACCTCACCCCAGGCCACGAATGTCTCCACCTCGACCTCGGGGTGGAACTGCACGCCCCACGCTCGCTCCCCGAACCGCACAGCCTGCGCAGCGCCGTCGGCACTTCGCGCAAGTAGGCGCGCCCCGGGCGGCAGGTCCAGGGCGATGTCGTCGTTGTAGTGCAGCGCGGATATCGCACCCAACGAGCCCAGGAGGGGGTCGCCGCGCCGCTCCGGTAGCCATCCCACCTGGACCAGGCCCAGAGCCCGACCAGACGGGTTGCGCCCAACCCTCCCCCCCAGTGCCGAGCACAGCAACTGATGGCCCAGGCAGACACCCAAAGTGGGGGTGTGCTCGGAGACCGCGGCCCGCAGCAGCTGTTTGGTGGCAGCCAACCAGCCGTGCTCGGCATCATCATCAGCGCCCATGTAGCCACCGAGGACGACGAGGCCGGAGTGCCTCTCCGGATCCACCCGGACCGGGATAGGGTCACCGGCCCATCCCCGACGGATGTCGACCCCGAGTCCGCGCCGGGCCCACAACCGCCCCAGTCGTCCGACCGGATCCGCACGCTCGTGCTCGATGACCAGGACTGGAGCCGGGGCCGTCACGAGCGTCCGGCCATCGCGAGTCCGGTCGTCATGTGACCCTGGTCCCAAAGAGTGCGCCGATGGCGAAGGTCACCACCATGGCGAGAAGACCGCCACCGACGTTGCGGGCGATGGCACGGCCGACCGCTGCCCCCCCGAGGCGGGCGCTCACCCAGCCGGTGAGCGCCAGCGCGGCGGCTGCCGCGGTGACGGTGAGCGCGATCTTCGCCTGCTCGGGGACGAGCAGGATGATCAGCAGAGGGATGAGCGCACCCAGGGTAAAAGAGACAGCGGAGGCGAATGCCGCCTGCCACGCGTTGGTCAGTTTCTCCGGATCGAGCCCGAGCTCGATCTCCGCATGCGCGGCCAGCGCGTCGTGGGCCGTGAGTTCCTCCGCCACTTGGTGGGCGAGCCCGGGGGAGAGGCCTCGGGACTCATAGAGACCGGCGAGCTCGGCCAGTTCGTCGTCCGGCTCGTTGGCCAGTTCCCACCGCTCCTTGGCCAGAAGCGCACCCTCGGTGTCCCGCTGGGTGCTCACCGAGACATACTCACCGGCCGCCATCGACAGGGCCCCGGCAGTGAGACCGGCCAGCCCAGCGGTGAGGATCGCCCCCCGGGAGGCGTGCGCAGCGGCCACCCCGATGACGAGACCACTGGTGGCCACGATGCCGTCGTTGGCGCCGAGCACACCGGCCCGCAACCAGTTGAGCTTGGCGGTGTCCCCGGGGTCGTGCTTCTCATGGTGCGCGGTGCTGGGCTTCTCGCTCACCGGCGTGCGCTCGCCCTGTGCCGGAGCGCGACCTTGGGGGCGTCAGTGACTCCCGAGACGGTCGGCGAGCAGGACATGGCTCCACAGCCTAGCGAGCCTCACCCCGGCCCCTGGGCAGGTTCGCGGTGAGGTTTTCGTCGAGGACCGGAGGGCCTGAAACAATGGACCCCATGCCTTTGACCACCCGCGACGACGTCCGCAACGTCGCTATCGTTGCCCACGTCGACCATGGGAAGACCACTCTCGTCGACAAGATGCTCTGGCAGTCGGGGGCTTTTGGGGAGCACGACCACGTCGCGGAGCGGGCCATGGACTCCGGTGACCTCGAGCGGGAAAAGGGCATCACCATCCTGGCGAAGAACACAGCGATCCACTACGCCGGGCGGGCAGCAACCCAAGCTGGTCTCGCTGACGGGTTGACCATCAACATCATCGACACCCCCGGACACGCCGATTTCGGCGGCGAGGTCGAGCGAGGGTTGTCGATGGTCGACGGGGTCGTCCTCCTCGTTGACGCCAGCGAGGGCCCGCTGCCACAGACCCGCTTCGTGCTGCGCAAGGCCTTAGCGGCTCGGCTGCCGGTCATCTTGTGCATCAACAAGGTGGACCGACCGGACGCCCGCATCGCCGAGGTCGTCGACGAGGTGTATGAGCTGTTCATCGACCTCGACGCCAGCGAGGAACAGATCGAGTTCCCGATCATCTATGCCTCGGCGAAGAACGGGCGGGCTGGCACCACCCGGCCGGCGGACGGCTCGTTGCCCGACGGAGGCGATCTCGAGGCACTCTTTGCCGCCATCATCGACACCGTCCCCGCCCCGTCCTACGATCCGCAGGCCCCCTTCCAGGCTCACGTGACCAACCTTGACGCCTCCAGCTTTCTGGGCCGCCTCGCCCTGCTCCGGGTGCGCTCGGGGACGGTCCGCCGCGGTGACCAGGTCGCCTGGTGCCGGCGTGACGGGTCGGTGCAGCGAGTCAAGGTGACCGAGCTGCTCATGACACAAGCGTTGGAGCGCAAACCGGCACAGCGGGCAGATGCCGGCGACATCATCGCCGTGGCGGGCATCCCGGAGATCACCATCGGCGAGACTCTCGCTGACCTCGACGACCCTCGCCCCCTGCCGTTGATCACCGTCGATGAGCCGGCGATCTCGATGACGATCGGTACGAACACCTCCCCGCTGACCGGTCGGGCCAAGGGCGCCAAGCTGACCGCTCGCCTGGTCAAGGACCGGCTCGACCGAGAGCTCGTCGGCAACGTCTCGATGCGGGTGCTGCCCACTGACCGCCCGGATGCTTGGGAGGTCCAGGGTCGGGGCGAACTGGCTCTGGCCATCCTCGTCGAGACGATGCGCCGGGAGGGTTTCGAGCTCACCGTCGGCAAGCCGCAGGTCGTCACTCGCACAGTCGACGGGAAGGTCCATGAGCCGGTCGAACGGCTCACCATCGACACCCCGGAGGAGTACCTCGGCCCGATCACCCAGCTTCTCGCAGCTCGCAAGGGCCGAATGGAGCAAATGGTCAACCACGGGACCGGATGGGTACGGATGGAGTTTCTCGTCCCCGCACGCGGGCTCATCGGCTTTCGGACCGAGTTCCTCACTGAGACCCGCGGCACCGGGATCGCGCATCACGTCTTCGAGGGTTACGAGCCGTGGTTCGGCGACATCATCACCCGGGTCACAGGTTCCCTCGTCGCCGATCGGACCGGACCGGCTACCTCCTATGCGATGTTCAACCTCCAGGAGCGGGGCACCTTGTTCATCCCCGCAGGCACCGAGGTCTACGAGGGGATGATCGTCGGCGAGAACTCCCGATCCGACGATATGGACGTCAACATCACCAAGGAGCGCAAGCTGACGAATGTCCGCTCCTCGACTGCGGAGGTCCTTGAGCGTCTCGCCCCACCACGCACCCTCTCGCTGGAGCAGAGCCTGGAGTTCTGCCGGGAGGACGAGTGCGTCGAGGTCACCGCCGACGCAGTCCGGATTCGGAAGGTCGAGCTCGACGCCGCACTAAGGGCCCGGGCAGCGGCACGGGCACGGAGGAGCTGATGGGTCCGACGCGTCGTTGGCGGGTCCTTGCCGGCCTGGTGCTGGCGGTGGGGGTGCCCGTCTCGGCCTGCTCGGGTGGGACTTCCGGAGCCGTCGCCTCCGGACTGTCGGCGCCGGTGACGTCGAACGCCCTCGGAGGCACCTTGACCCTGCTCGGCCAAGAGCAGGTGACCGCCTGGGACCCGCAGCGGATCGCCAGTCGCCACGACGCGGCGGTCGCCGGACGACTCTTCGTCCGCACCCTGACCGCCTATGCGCCGGTGGGCGAGAACGGCCGGTCCCACCTGGTCGGGGATCTGGCCACGGATACCGGTAAGGCCAGCGCCGACCTGAAGACATGGACCTTCACCCTGCGCGACAAGGTGACGTGGGAGGACGGCAGCGACGTCACCTGCGCCGACGTCGCCTACGGCCTGTCCCGCAGCTTCGCCACGGACGTCATCCGGGGAGGCGCGCGAGATGCGGTGACCCTGTTGGCGATCCCACGCCGGGAGGACGGGACGAGCACGTATGCCGGGCCGTGGGCGAGTGGAGACCAGGCCCAGGCTGGGCAGGCGGCATACGACCAGGCAGTCACCTGTGACGGCCGCACCGTGACGTTCCACCTGGCTACCCCCACTTCGGACTGGGCAGCGATCCTCAGCCAACCGGCCTTGGCCCCGGTCAAGAAGGAGAAGGACCCCAAGGACACCCCGTTCGCGGTGTTCTCCGATGGGCCCTACCTCCTCAAGGACCGCTGGGACCCGGTCACCGGTGGTGTCTTTGTGCGCAACCCGCGGTGGAACGCCGACTCCGACCCGGTGCGCAAGGCCAGGCCCGACACGATCGCGTACCACCTCGGGGTGGACAGCGCCACGGCGGCGCATGAGGTCCTCGCCGACACCGGGCGGGGTCACACGTCTGTCGTGATGACCGCGCTTCCGGTCCCGCTGCGCCTTCAGGTTCTGACCATCCCAAACGTGCGGTCCCGATCCATCACGCCCGGGACCGGTCTGGTCGAGCACCTCGTGCCCAACCTCAAGAGCACGTCCATGGGCCAGCTTCCGGTCCGCCGCGCTTTGGCCCTGGCGACCGACCGCAACGCCTACGTCACTGCACTCGGCGGGCTGGCAGCGGCTGGCCCCACCCGCTCCGTCCTGCCGGCCCAGCTCACCGCCGCCCACGACACCGATCCTCTTGATGTCCCTCTTGGTGGTGACCCGGCCAAGGCTCGCACCGAGCTGGAGGCCAGCGGGCTTGCCCTGCCGGTTCCGCTGCGGGTCGCCTACCGACAAGGTCCGAGTGCGGACAAGGCGATGGCCGCGTTGTCGCGCGGGTGGGACGCCGCCGGGTTCGCCACCGAGCTCGTCCCGCTGGGGGAGGACTACTTCACCCAAGCGAGCGCGCCCGAGGCCGCCTCGCAGTACGACGTGATGTGGAGCAGCTGGGCGCCGACCTGGGACTCCGGCGCCACAGTGCTGCCGGCTCTGTTCGACCCCACCGTCAACCTCACCGCCACCGGCACTGGCCGGGACCTGGGCTCCTACGACGCCCCTGAGGTCACTCGGGCCATGGTCGACGCGGCCGGACTCGCCGACACGAACGCCCGGGAGAAGGCGTGGCGGGCCATCGACATCGAGCTGCAGCGAGACGTCGCCTATATCGGACTCGCCGAACGGCGGGCGATGTTCGTTGCCGGAACCGGGGTTGGCAACCTCGCCGCCCACCCGTTCGCCGGGGGCGATCCGGACTTGGCGGTTCTGGGGGTCCTCCCGTGAGGTTGCTGGCAGTCCACGCCCACCCCGACGACGAGACCTTGTCGACCGGGATCACCCTCGCCTCGTATGCCGCGGCAGGTCACGACGTCCATGTCCTGACCTGCACGCTCGGGGAGGAGGGCGAGGTCATCCCGCCGGACCTGGCGCATCTGGAGGGTGCCCCCGGCGACCCCCTGGGGCCGTATCGGCTCGGTGAGCTGCGATCGGCCCTGACCGTGCTGGGCGTCACCGGGCATCTCCTGGCACCGCCCACTGCCCCAGACCGCCCCTTCTACCGGGACTCCGGGATGGCCGGGTCTGCCGCGGCCGGCCATCCTCGGGCCTTCGCCGGGGCACCACTGCAGCAGGTGGCGCAGCGGGTCGGTGCGGTCCTCGACACGCTGCGGCCCGACGTCGTCATCACCTACGACGCCCGTGGTGGCTACGAGCACCCGGACCACATCCGCTGTCACGACGCGGTTGTCGCCGCTCTTCGGGCGGTCCCTGCGTCCACCCGCCCGCACCTGTATGTCCGGTACACCCCAGTTTCGTGGGAGCGAGCGGACCGCCGTTGGCTCGGCCGTGCCCAGGCCGCCGGCCGACTCCCGCAGGAGTGGATCGTGCCCGACGCTGCGGCGGCCAATGCACCCTCGGTGGTCCCCGACGCGCTGGTGACCCACACGGTTATCGACCCCGGCGTAGTCGAGGTCCAGGCGGCCGCGCTGCGGGCGCACACCACCCAGGTCATCGTCGCTTCGGGAGCCTGGGCCCTGTCCAACCTCGTCGCCGGACGGATGTCCGGCCGGGAGGGTTTCGCCAGAGTCGACGTTGCCACCGGAGGGCTCATCCCCCGGAGCGAGCACACACCTCACGCCCGGACCGGGAGCCTTGGTGATGGCTGAGCCGGCACGCCCCGAACCCGGCGGCTCGCCGGACGAGCCGGCGCGTGACCCCGCCATCTTCCGCCAAGCCGCGGGCCGGTTCGCCACTGGCGTGACCGTCATGACGACCAGAGTGGGCAAGATCGACCACGCCATGACGGTGAGTACCTTCACGTCGGTCTCGCTCGACCCGCTGCTGGTGCTGGTCTGTGTCGAGCAGGAGGCCCGCTTCCATGACGCGATTCTGGAGGCGGACACGTTCGGGATCACGGTGCTCACCGAGTACCAGCGAGCGATCGCCTCATGGTTCGCCGAGCGGGGCCGACCGCTGCACGGCCAGCTTGAGAGGGCACCTCACCACCGTGGCGTCGCGACGTCGGTGGCGCTGCTCGATGACGGGCTGGCCACCTTCGAGTGCCGGATCGTCGGCATCCACCCCGGTGGGGACCACTCGATCGTCGTCGGCGAGGTGGTGGCGATGGCCCTGGGCGATGGTCACGCAGGCGCGCTCTTGCACTACCGCGGCCAGTTCGCCCGGCTGGACTGACACTCTCGTGCTGGTCGAGCACTCGGTGTCCCGGGGGCAGCCTCTGCAGGACACGCGGGGCACGCGGACCGGTGGGCGTGCCCCCATAGGATGAGCGCCATGACGTACGTGATCGCGCTGCCCTGTGTCGACCTCAAGGACAAGGCGTGCATCGAGGAGTGCCCGGTCGACTGCATATATGAGGGGGAGCGCAGCCTCTATATCCACCCGGACGAGTGCGTCGACTGCGGTGCCTGTGAGCCGGTGTGCCCGGTCGAGGCGATCTACTACGAAGACGACCTGCCCGAGCAGTGGGCCGAGTACTACAAGGCCAACGTCGAGTTCTTCGACGACCTCGGCAGCCCCGGCGGCGCGGCTCGTCTGGGTCTGATCCCCACGGATCACCCCATCATCGCCGACCTGCCGCCGCAGCAACACGACGGCCACTGAGGGCCCGTGCGCGCCCTGCCCGACTTTCCCTGGGACTTGCTCGCTCCGCACAAGGAGCGGGCGCGTGTCTTTTCCGATCCAGCCCTGCCCGGCAGTGCGGGTCAGGGACTGGTGGACCTCAGTGTGGGAACCCCGGTCGACCCGACGCCGACCGTGGTCCAGGATGCGCTCCGGGCCGCTGCTGACGCACCGGGCTACCCACAGGTGTGGGGGACGGCCGACCTGCGCGAGGCGGTCGCGACGTGGTTCCACGCCCGACGCGCAGTGCCCGACGTCGACCCGGACGGAGTGCTGCCCACGATCGGTTCCAAGGAACTCGTCGCCTGGCTGCCCACCCTCCTCGGGCTCGGGCCCGGCGACGTCGTCGCCTTCCCCGGCGTCGCCTACCCGACATACGATGTCGGAGCCCGGCTCGCCGGCTGCACCCCGACTGCGCTGGACGCTCTGACAGCGCTCGGCCCGCCCGTCGCGTCGACCACACCGAAGCTGCTCTGGCTCAACACTCCGAGCAACCCGACCGGCACGGTGCTGGGCATTGACCACCTGCGCAAAGTGGTCGGCTGGGCGCGCCGGCACGGCGTGATCGTGGCCAGCGACGAATGCTATGCCGAGCTCGACTGGCGCAGCGAGAGCGACCGTGGCGGGCGGGGTGAGCCGCCGACGACACCGTCGATCCTCGACCCGAGGGTCGCCGGTGGGTCGCACGAGGGGTTGCTCGCGGTCTACTCCCTGTCCAAGCAGTCGAACCTGGCTGGCTACCGTGCCGCCTTCGTCGCCGGAGACCCGGTGCTGGTCGCCAGGTTGCTCGAGGTGCGCAGGCACGCCGGGATGATGGTGCCGTGGCCGGTCCAGCGAGCAATGATTGCCGCACTTGCCGACGCCGAGCACGTCGCCGCCCAGAAAAGCGTGTATGCCGCCCGCCGCGCTGCGCTGCGCCCGGCGCTGGCTGCCTTCGGACTGCGGGTCGAGGACTCCCAGGCAGGGCTGTACCTGTGGTGCACCGCCGACGAGGACGCCTGGCGGAGCATCGACCGACTCGCTACCCGCGGGATCCTCGCCGCCCCCGGGACGTTCTACGGGCTGAAGGGTGCTCGGCACGTGCGCATCGCCCTAACCGGCACCGACGAGCGGATCGCCGCCGCAGTGGCCCGGCTGAGCACCTGAGGCCAGCCACGGCGGCCGGGTTCGCCCCCGCTGCTGTGGTGCACCTCTCCACATCCTGCGCGCAATCACCTCGGGGACCGGTGCCCGGGCTTTAGTAAGGTCGGACCACGGCGAGGCGCGAGGACCCGCCCTCCGCTGGCAGCGATCGACGACGAAGGACGTGACGCATGACCCAGGACGGCGCCAGGCTCATCGCACAGGGCAAGGAGATCCACCTCCCGCTCATCCCGGCCACCGAGGGCAACTCCGGCTACGATATATCGGCTCTGTTGCGCGAAACCGGCAACGTGACCCTCGACTCGGGGTTCATGAATACCGCGAGCACGACGAGCGCGATCACCTACATCGACGGAGACGCAGGCATCCTGCGCTACCGCGGCTACCCGATCGAGCAGCTTGCCGAGGGGTCCAGTTACATCGAGGTCGCCTACCTGCTCATCTACGGCGAGCTGCCGAACTCGGCACAGTATGCCGCCTTCGAGCACCGCATTCGCCAGCACACGATGCTCCACGAAGAGCTCAAAGCCTTCTTCGGGGGATTCCCGCGCGATGCGCACCCCATGCCCGTGCTCTCCTCGGCAGTATCGGCGCTGTCCACCTTCTACCAGGACAGCCTCGACCCCTTCGACGCAGAGCAAGTCGAGATCTCCACGATCCGGCTCCTCGCGAAGTTGCCGACGATCGCCGCCTACGCATACAAGAAGTCCGTCGGGCAACCTTTCTTGTACCCGGACAACAGGCTCAGCCTCACCGAGAACTTCCTGCGGATGACCTTCGGCGTCCCAGCGACGGACTACGAGATCGACCCCGATATGGTCCAGGCCCTCGACCTGCTCCTGGTCCTGCACGCCGACCACGAACAGAACTGTTCGACCTCGACCGTGCGCATCGCCGGCTCGGCCCAGGCCAACCTCTTCGCATCGGTGTCGGCCGGGATCAACGCCCTCTTCGGCCCGTTGCACGGTGGCGCCAACCAGGCGGTGCTCGAGATGCTCGAGGCCATCGCCCGGGCTGACTACGACGTCGACACGTTTATGACCAAGGTCAAGAACAAAGAGGACGGGGTGCGCCTGATGGGCTTCGGGCACCGGGTCTATAAGCACTACGACCCGCGGGCGGCCATCATCAAGCAGACCGCTCACCGGCTGCTCAACCGCTCCGACGTCGACGACGAGCTCCTCGAGATCGCCTTGCAGCTCGAGGAGATCGCGCTCAAAGACGACTACTTCCTCGAGCGCAAGCTCTATCCGAACGTCGACTTCTACACCGGGCTGATCTACAAGTCGATGGGTTTCCCGACCAGGATGTTCACGGTTCTGTTCGCACTGGGGCGGCTTCCGGGCTGGATTGCCCAGTGGCGCGAGATGATGCAGGACCCCGCGACGAAGATCGGCCGGCCCCGTCAGGTGTACACCGGGTACGCCCAGCGCGATTACGTGCCCATCTCGGCGCGCTGACGCCGCCACCGCTGACGCCGCCGCCATTGACGTCACGCCATTGACGCCACGCCACCGGTCGGTAGACGGTGATGGCCACCGGTCAGTACACGGTGATGGTGATCGTTGTCGGTGACTTCGACGCACCCGTGCTGGTGCCCCATGTCAGTGCGTCGTCTCCGGATGAGCGGGACCACGTCCGTGCCCCGATGTCGACCTGTGTGACACCGTAGCCCGACGCCTTGGCCACCGCCCAGTGCGCCACCGACCAGGCGAGATCCTCACGGTCGACGGTGAGCGTCAGGGTCTGTCCGGAGCGGGTTGCCGTGATGCCGTACTCCCTATGCAGTGCCGTGGTGAGAGCGTCAGCGTGGCCCTGGGTGGGGTCCCTCAGGCGGCAGCCGAGCGCGGCGGGGGAGTGCCCGACCAGGGTCGAGGCAAGCACCCTCGCCTCGGGCTCGTGTTGGGCATAGGCCTCCGGTGCTGCGCTGCGCTGGACCTGCTGGGCGACCTTGGTGATCTCCATGCTCTGGTAGCCGTCGATCATGACGAGGGCATCGTAGAAGGCACCTGCTGCGTGCACCGGATCCAGGATCTCTTCGGGAGTTCCCCAGCCCTGCGAGGGGCGCTGTTGGAACAGGCCCAGGGAGTCCCGGTCGCCGTAGCGGACGTTGTAGAGCTTGGACTCCTGCATCGCGGTGGCCAGGGCGATCGTGGCCGCCCGGGCGGGCAGTGAACGCTGGACCGACACCGCCGTGATCGTCGCGGCGTTGCCCATCTGCTCAGGCGTGAAGCTGACCGTCTTGCCGCTGGCGCTCGCCTGGCAGATCGGCCCCTTGACCACGTCGACGAGATGCCGGATACCGACCCAACCGCCGGCGATGAATGCGAGCACCGCGAGCAGCAGGACAACCCGGCCCACGGGGTGCCGACGGCGCGCCGGCTCCTCTTCGACGAACTCAAGAGTCCCGCGTGGTGTCCGCATCACTCGTTGGCGTGCAGAGCGGAGTTGAGGACGATACCGTGACCGTCCCGCGGGCGCGCGAGCACGGCACCAGTCAACGAGTCGCGGATGAAGAGCAGGCCGGACTGGCCGGAGAGCTCGGCTGCCTTGGCGATGGTGCCATCGGGCAGGGTGACCTTCGTGCCCGCGGTGACGTAGAGGCCGGCCTCGATGACGCAGTCGTCCCCCAGCGCGATACCCACGCCGGACTCTGCGCCGAGAAGGCAGCGTTCGCCGATGCTCACCCGCTCAGTGCCGCCGCCGGACAGGGTGCCCATCGTCGAGGCGCCACCGCCAATATCCGAGCCGTCGCCGACCACGACGCCCTGACTGATCCGGCCCTCGATCATCGAGGTGCCAAGGGTCCCTGCATTGAAATTGACGAACCCCTCGTGCATGACGGTGGTGCCGCTGGCCAGATGGGCGCCCAGGCGCACACGGTCGGCATCGGCGATCCGCACACCGCTGGGCACGACATAGTCGGTCATTCGTGGGAACTTGTCGACGCCGAACACCTGCACCGGGCCCAGAGCCCGCAGCCTCAGTCGGGTTTGCTCGAAGTCCTCGGGCGAGCAGGGCCCGCAACTGGTCCACACCACAGTGGGCAGGACCGCGAAGATGCCGTCGAGGTTGATCGAGTTCGGCGCGACGAGGCGGTGGCTGAGTAAGTGCAGGCGCAGGTAGGCATCGGGTGTGCTCAACGGCGCAGCGTCAAGGTCGACGCTGATGCCGACGGCGTCCAGTCGCACGCCTCGACCCTCGTCGTGGCCCTCGAGCGCGCGGATCCCCGGGGGGATCGGCGCGCGTTCGTCGATGTCGCCCAGGGCCAGCACGGGAAACCAGGTGTCGAGGACGGCCCCCGCGATGGTGGTCGTCGTCAGCCCGTGGCCCCAGGCGCTGCGTACCTCAGTCATGGTCGACAGGGTACGTGTGGGGGCTGACGTGAGCGCACAGGTGGGCCGGTCGCCGACCGGGCGGGCATTCGGGGGGCCGACTGCCCGGGTCCCGTTTCGCGAGTAGGCGTCGTGGTGGTGAGTGGGCGTGGCGCAGCACGCCCACTGATGGGGGAGGCGCCTACTCGTGGGGCAACCCGTGGACGGAGGCGCCTACTCGCGGGACAACCCGTTCTCGGTGGCTGGGCGATAGTCTCCGGTGTCATGCCGGATGTCGCGCACCCTCTCCACCTCGACCTGAGCACCGATGTCGTCAGCCTGACGACCACCCTGTGTGACATTCCCTCGGTCTCCCGTCAAGAGGCGCAGCTCGCGGACGCCATCGAGGCCGCTCTCGTGCCCCTGCGGCATCTGGAGGTCAGCCGGGTCGGCAACAGTCTCATTGCCCGCACCGGGATTGGGCGGCCGGAGCGGGTGTTGCTCGCTGGCCACATCGACACCGTCCCGGTCACCGTGGATCCACCGAACCTGCCCACGCGCAGGGTCGATGGGAGCGGGGCGGACGTCCTGTGGGGTCGGGGCACCGTCGATATGAAGGGTGGCGTCGCGGTCATCTTGCGGATCGCCCATCTGCTCGCCGAACCGAACCGGGACCTCACCTTGGTGCTGTACGAGGCCGAGGAGATCGACAGTGCGTTCAACGGCCTGACCCTCATCGAGCGCCAGCGTCCCGAGCTCATCGAGGATGCCGACTTCGCGGTCCTCCTCGAGCCGACCGATGCCCAGGTCGAAGGCGGCTGCAAGGGAACCCTGCGGGCCGAGGTCGTGACGAAGGGGATTGCCGCGCACAGCGCCCGCCCTTGGAAGGGACACAACGCCATCCATGATGCGGCCGAGGTCCTCGCGCGGCTGGCCGCGTATCGGCCACGGACCCACACGGTGGACGGACTGGAGTATCCCGAGGCACTCAATGCGGTCCTGGTCAGTGGCGGAACCGCGACCAACGTCATCCCGGACCGGTGCGTCGTCACGGTGAACTACCGCTATGCCCCCTGCGTGAGCGCAACCGAGGCGGAGGCGCATGTGCGGGCGGTGTTCGACGGCTTCGACGTCACCGTCGTGGACAATGCGGCCGGTGCTCGCCCGGGCCTGGACCTGCCGGCCGCGCGCGCCTTCGTCGAGGCCTTGGATGTCACAGTCACGGCGAAGCAGGGATGGACCGATGTTGCCCGGTTCTCCGCCATGGGTGTGCCTGCCGTCAACTTCGGCCCGGGGGATCCGAACCTCGCGCACATGGACGACGAGAGCTGCCCGGTGGCGCAGTATGCCGCCTGCGAGGCAGCGCTGTTGCGCTGGCTGCGGTGAGCTCACCCCCCGACCGGGCGGCTCGGCATACATTGGCCCGGTGAGCGACATCAGTGCGACCGGCAGGGCGCCTCTCGGCTACCGGAAGGGACCGGTCATCCTGCGCGGCACGCAGGTGCCCGCCTCGACCACCGACCAGCGACTCCTCGACCACCGGGGCCCGGCCGACTGGGTGCACTCCGACCCGTGGCGGGTTCTGCGGATCCAGAGCGAGTTCATCGAGGGGTTCGGGGCCCTGGCCGAGCTCGGTGCCGCGGTGAGTGTCTTCGGGTCGGCGCGGGCTCGCCCGGGCGAGCCCGCGTACCAGTTGGCCGAGGAGGTGGCGGCGGCGCTGGTTCGGGCCGGGTTTGCCGTGATCACCGGGGGCGGCCCGGGCACCATGGAGGCGGCGAACAAGGGTGCGAAGGAGGCCGGCGGGACCAGCGTCGGACTCGGGATCGAGCTGCCGCACGAGCAGGGGTTCAACGAATACGTCGATCTCGGGGTCAACTTCCGCTACTTCTTCGCCCGCAAGACCATGTTCCTCAAGTACGCCCAGGGTTTCGTCGTGGTCCCCGGCGGCCTGGGCACCCTCGACGAAATGTTCGAGGCCCTCACCCTGGTCCAAACGGGCAAGATCACCAGCTTCCCCATCGTGCTGCTGGGTCGGGCTTACTGGGGTGGGCTCATCGACTGGCTGCGGGATCGGGCGCTGAGCACCGGGACGATCAGCCCGGCGGACCTGGACCTGCTCACAGTCACCGACGACGTCAACCACGTGGTCGAGATCATCGCGGCCTCCCGCGCTGCCCGGGAGGGTCGAGCCATCCAACCGCCCGGGACAGACGGGGCCTGATCGCGGTGACCTGGCTGGTCCTGGCCGCTACCGCAGCAATCACCCTGCTCGCTGCCGCGGGCACCATCCGTGGCCGGTGGCCGGTGTCCGACTTGCCCCCTGCGGTGACGACGACACCTCTTCCGATGCTGTCCGCCCGCCCAACGCCACCGGAGCTGGCTGATCTGCGTTTCGACACCGCGATGCGCGGGTACGACCCGCAGGCCGTCGATGAACGGCTCGAGGCCTGGGCCGCGGTCCTGGCGGACTCGACCCGGTCCGCCCCCACGGCACGCCCATTCCGGGTCCGGTACCGCGGCTACCGGATGGACCAGGTCGACGTGGTCCTCGACGCTCTCGAACGTGGTGGGCTGGGCGTGCCTGCTGACCTGCCAGGGTCAGGGCTCGGCGCGCCTGCCGACCCGCCAGTGTCAGTGGCTATCGACCCGCCAGCACCGGCTGCCGCCGAACCTGCGCCCGACGATCGTGTCGGCATAGCCGGCCCACCCGTGCGGTGGCGGGCCGTGGACGTCGCGGTGGGCGCGGCATACGGGCTGATGGCGACTTACGTCTTGGCTCTGCTCGTCCTGGATCCTCGCGGCAGCTACCTCTCGCAAGGCGTGCAGGATCAGCAAGCCTTCGAGTGGTATTTCGGCGCGACCGCGCACAACCTCGCCACCTTGGCCAATCCTCTCGCCAGCGACCTGCTCAACTTCCCGGCCGGGGTCAACCTCATGGCCAACGCCTCGGTCATGGGCTTGGGGGTGCCGCTTGCGCCCCTGACGTGGGTCGCGGGCCAGCAGGTGACCTTCGTCGTCGTGGAATGGCTCGGGTTCACCCTCACCGCATTCGCCTGGTACGCACTGTTTCTGCGCCGACTCGCACTCGCCCGCCCGGTTGCGCTGGTCGGCGGCGCGCTGGTCGGGTTCTCCCCGGCGATGGTCTCGCACGGCAATGGGCACCCCAACTTCGTCGCACAGTTCCTGGTCCCGGTGATCCTCGACCGACTCGTCGCGCTCCATGACGATCCCGGGCGGTGGCGCCGACACGGCCTGGTCCTTGGCCTGCTGGTCACCTGGCAGTTGTGGATCGGCGAGGAGGTCCTCCTGCTCGCCGCGGTCGGTATCGCGCTCCTGGGGGCCGCCCTGCTCGTCCAGGGCAGGGTCCGACTGCGGGGTATGGTGCCCGGGCTCGCTGTGGGGGCCGGCGTCGCGGTGGTGCTCTTCGGGTTCCCGTTGTGGTGGCAGTTCTTCGGACCCGGGTCCTACCGGCACCTGTGGCAGCCACCTGGGGGCAACGACCTGGCAGCGCTGTGGGGCCGGGCCACCCGGACTCTTGGTGCCGATCCCTGGGCTGCGGCCGCGCTGTCGATGAACCGCACCGAGGAGAACGCCTTCCTCGGGGCCGGGTCCTGGGTGCTCGCTCTCGCCGCGGTGATCCTGTTGTGGCGCAGCACTCTGGTGCGGGCCTGCGCCCTCGTCATCGTGGTGACCGCATGGCTCTCGTTGGGTCCCCAGGTCCTGCTCAACGGCCGTCCGGTGGGGCTGCCTGCTTTGTGGGGCCTGGTCGAGCAGGTGCCGGTCATCGGTAACGTGCTGCCCTCACGGTTCACCCTGGTCACGGTGCCCGCCCTGGCCACGGTGCTTGTGCTGCTCCTCCAGGAAGGGGCGCGCCGTCGGCGCAGAGTCCCGTGGGCGCCGTGGGCCGCCGGCGCCGCCGTGGGACTAGCCCTGGCCCCGATGCTGCCGACCCCGCTCATCGCCGACCCGCGCCCGGCAGTGCCGGCGTTCTTTACGACCGGCGCCTGGCGCGGCCACGTCGCAGACGGGTCCGTGCTCGCCGTGCCACCGCCAGACATCGTCGACATGCGTGCGGTGGACTGGCAGGCCGCGGCGCGGTGGGACTTCCCGCTCGTCGAGGGCTACTTCATGGGGCCAGCACCCACTGGTGATGGCGAGGGACAACGTGGTGCGACCCGGCGGGCGTTCTCGGTGTGGTTGCAGCAGGTCGACAGCAGTGGCCAGGCATCCGTCGCGACCGCCGCGCAGCGGGCCACCTTCTTGGCCGACCTGGGAGCCTGGCGCGTTGACGCTGTCGTCCTGCCGGTGGACCGGGCGCACTCGGATGCGCTGCGCCAGTCTGTTGAGACCGTCCTGGGACCTCCCGCCCGGATCGGGGCGGTCTGGGTCTGGGACACCCAGGCGGTGCGAACCGGTGCCTGACTCGGCGAGGACGCCGCTGACCGCCTCGACGGTCCCCTCCGGTACCCCGGTCGTCAAGGGCCGGCCCGCGCGGGTTTGGGACTGGGGGCTGGCCCACCCGACGGCGACTGTCCTGATGGCGTATGCCGCCGCACGTGTCGTCGCGCTCCTCACCCTCGTCGTCGCGGCCACGTGGTTCCAGAATCCCGCCGGGGTCGGCCACACCCACCCGACAGCTCTGGACCTGTTGCCGCTGTGGGACACGGCCTGGTACGAGCGCATCGCCCGGGAGGGCTATCCGGTGCCGGTACCGGTGGACCCAGTCAGCGGCCGCCTTACCTACTCGGCGTGGGCCTTCTACCCGCTCTTCCCTTATCTGGTGAAGACCATCACCGTGATGGGGGTCCCCTTCATCGCTGCCGGCGTCGGGGTCAACCTCATCCTCGGTGCGGCGGCAGCCGTCCTCGCTCACCGGGTCCTCGCTCACCGGGCTCTCGCTCACCGGGCTCTCGGCCCCGGTGCCCTCGGCCCCGGTGCCCTCGGCCCCGGTGACAGCGCGCTGCCTCACCCAGTCCAGTCTCGCCTGGCTCTGGTGGCGGCATGCCTGTGGTGCTTCGCGCCCACGACGACGGTCATGCTCAAGCCCTACACGGAGCCGCTGGCGGCACTTCTGGTGCTGGGCTCGCTGCTCTTGCTCCTGCAGCGCCGGTACCTTCTCGTTGCCCTGCTCGCCGTCCCGCTCGGCCTGACTCGCGGGGTCGCTCCGGCGATGGGGGTCGTCGTGCTCGTCCACCTGCTCGCCCAGGTCCGAGCAGCGCGCGGGGCGGGAGTGCGCCCGCTGGCGGGCCAGCGGCTCAGCGCCTTGGTCATGCTGGCGGCCACCGCGGTCGGCGGCGTGCTGTGGCCGGTTGTCGTTGGGGTCCGCACCGGGCTACCCACGGCGTTCTTCGACATCCAGGCGGCATGGGGGATGAACCCGGCCAGTGGCCCCTTCGTTCTCTGGGTCACCTGGGCGTATGCCGCGCACGGGCTGTTCGCGGTCGCGGTTCTGATCGGCGTCGTCGGCACCTACATTGCGCTCGTCCTGGGCCGGCACGGCGCCTGGATGACCCTCGAACTTCGCGCCTGGGCGCTGGCCTACCCGCTCTACCTCGTGGCTGTGGTTCGGCCGATCACGAGCATGTGGCGGTTCCTCCTCCTGGACATCCCCTTGGCTGCAGTCGTCACCAGTGTCGCCATGCGGACCTCAACTGGTGCCGCGATCGTCGGGCATTGGCGGCGCCGGGTCGTGGTGGTCCTCCTCCTGCTCATCGCCAGCATGTTCTGGTGGACCTCGGCGCTGCTCGTCTACACACCGTGGACCTCCAGTCCGCCGTGACTGTTCACGGCGCCAGCGGTGGGTGCCCCGGATTTCGTCTGTGACGTGGCCCGCGGGATAATGGACGCTGGCGCCCGACACCAGGAGCGGGCGGAACATGCCTCTCACCGCCGACTGGCATCGGCGGTGACGACGAAGGGATATCCCATGGCGGCGATGAAGCCCAGGACCGGTGACGGGCCCCTCGAGGTAGTCAAGGAGGGTCGCTGCATCGTCCTCCGCATGCCACTGGAGGGCGGTGGGCGGCTCGTCGTCGAGATGACTGCCGAGGAGGTGCGCGCGCTCGGTGACGCCATCGACAACTGTGACGCCATTAAGTAGGTCCCGAGGACCCGCAGTGTGAGGAAGGGCCCTTGCCGGATGCCGGCGGGGGCCCTTCGTCGTCAGTTGCGTGCGAGGTTGTGCCCGAGATAGCGCGCACCCCGCGCAAAGGATACCTAGGGGGGTATAGTCATCGGTAATAGTGCGCGAACGACCCGACGAGGAGACCCCCATGGACCACGCCATCACTGTGACCACCGAGTTGCCGTATCACACCGCGGTGCAGGTGACCCGTGACCGCCTTGCCGACGAGGGCTTCGGGGTCCTCACCGAGATCGACATGGCAGCGACCCTGAAGGTGAAGCTCGGCGCGGAGATGGCCCCGTACCTGATCCTCGGTGCCTGCCGGCCGACGTTGGCCCACGCCGCTGTCCAGGCCGAGCCGTCGGTCGGGGTCTTCCTGCCCTGCAATGTCGTCGTCCGGGTCGACGACGAAGGTCGCACCATGGTGCAGGCGATGAACCCGGACATCATGGGTCAGATCATCCCGGGCAACAGCTTCGCGGAGATCGCGGCGGACGCCAAGGCCCGACTGACCCGAGCCCTCGAAGCGATCGCCACCGCTGCGACCACTGCCTGACCGAACCCTGCCCGGCCCGGTCTCGACTCGCTAGGTTGGCAAGATGCCGCCACCGAGCACAGAGGACCTCCTGGACCCGCGACTCCCCACCGTCCGCACTGAGAACGGAGATCTGGCAGCTGTCCTCACCGGCATCGACCCTGCGGGCCTCATCCTCGCGTTGGGACATCGGGTCGGCGACACCCGGACGCTGACGGGCCGACTGGACGACCTCGGACTGTCCGGTTCCGACATCGTCGCCGCTCACGAACCCCAAGCCACGGCAGGTGCCCTGTGCGGCATACCTCTGGTCCCGCAGGCGGCACCCGCGCGTCATCTCGCTCTCGTCGGCCTTGGTGAGGGCACGGGGGAGCAGTTGCGTGCGGCCGGCGCTGCCCTGGGCCGACACGGTCGCGGCCGTGAGCGGGTTGTGCTCGACCTCGGCAGCGAGTGCGCCGACGACGCGGTGGCCGCGTTCGTTGAAGGCTTTCAGCTCGGTGCCTGGGCGCCACCACGATGGACCGGGGCAGGGACTGTTGCTGGAGGAGAAGTCCCTGCCGAGCTCGTCCTGGTGGGGGTCAGCACCCCCCGCCCTGCCCTGGAGGCTCGCTCGCGCTGTGTCGCGGTCGTGCGAGCCCGGAGCCTGGCGACCACGCCATCGAACATCAAGAACCCAGCCTGGCTCGCTCGGCAAGCCCGCACCCTGGCCGGACGCACGGGCCTGAGCATCACAGTCCGACAGGAGAGGCAGCTGCGCCAGGAGGGCTTCGGCGGTCTGCTCGCGGTCGGCGGCGGATCGGCGACCCCGCCTCGGCTGGTCACGCTGACCTGGACCCCGCCAGAGGCTGACTCAACGACCCCGCATGTGGTCCTGGTCGGAAAGGGCATCACCTTCGACACCGGGGGGCTCGCCATCAAACCGGCCGAGGGCATGCTCACCATGAAGACCGATATGTCCGGCGCGGCGGTCGTGCTCGCTGTCCTGTCGGTGTGCCGGGAGCTCGCCGTCCCGGTGCAGGTCACCGGCCTCCTCCCGCTGTCCGAGAACGCCGTCAGTGGTGCCGCCTACCGGCCCGGAGACGTGGTCGTGCACTACGGCGGGCGGACCACCGAGATCGGCAACACCGATGCCGAGGGCCGGATCGTCCTCGCCGACGCCCTGGCCCACGCGGACCTCGACCTCGACCCGGACTGGCTTGTCGACGTCGCCACCTTGACCGGAGCTGCCCGGGTGGCGCTCGGGCGGGCCGCAGCGCCGGTCTACGGCACCGACCCCGCTCTCGTCGCCGCTCTCGTCGATGCCGGCGAGGCCAGCGGTGAGACGCTCTGGCCCATGCCGCTACCGGCGAGTTACCGTCCTTTCCTGGACTCCGATGTCGCTGACGTCAAACAGGTGGTGGAGGGCGGACCCGGGTCGGTGATGGCAGCGATGTTCCTGCAGCAGTTCATCGGCACCCGTCGCTGGGCGCACCTGGACATCGCGGGTCCGGGCCGATCCGACGTCGACGCCGGGATCCTCCACAAGGGGGCCACGGCATTCGGCACGAGACTGCTGCTGCGGTGGCTGGAAGGACTCTCATGAACGCTGGATACGGTCTCGCGGTGCGCTGGTCGCTGACAGAGGCTCCGGAGGGGGTCGAGGCGGAGCTCCGCGAGTACGTTGTCGGCACGTCGATCGCGCGGTTCATGTTTCTCGATGGGCTCGCTTTCAAGGTCTGGCGGATGCAGCCCAGGGTCTGGTTCGAGGGCACCTATGTCTTCGACTCTGCACGCGATCGCGCACTCTTCCGGGTCGACTACGAGGCCGGGCTGCCCACATCCGCCGCCGCACGCATCATCGGCTCGATGCCGGTCTCCATCGAGGAGTACGAGGTCGTCGCCATCGCTGAGGGTCCGGCCGGGTTCCGCCGCGGTGCCGGACCCGAACTGCTGCCGGTCACCTGACCGGGCGAGTACCGGTGACCTGAGCTGGCGAGCCTGCCGGGCGCCGCACACACCACTCAGCGCTTGACCGCCACGAACAGGCCGTCACTAACCGGCAGCAGGGCCGGCACGAGCCGGTCGTCGTCTCGCAGCGCCTTGCCGAGGTCGCGCAGCGCTGTCGTCTGCGGGTCGCGAGCTGCAGGGTCCGCCACGCGGTCGTGCCAGAGCATGTTGTCCAGGGCAAGCACTCCACCGCGGCGCAGGAGCCGGATACCGTGCTCGGCGTAGCCGGGATAGGCATCCTTGTCGGCGTCGACCAGGACGAGGTCATAGGCGCCGTCAGCCATTCGGGGGAGCACGTCGCCGGCCCGGCCGCCGATGACCCGGGTTCGTTGGGTCGGGATTCCGGCGGCGGCATACGCCTCCCTGGCGGCGCGCTGATGCTCGGGCGAGGCGTCGATCGTGGTGAGAACCCCGTCGGCTGCCATGCCCTGGAGCAACCACAGCCCCGAGGTCCCCGCACCGGTGCCGATCTCGATGACGTGCCGGGCGGAGATTGCGGCCGCGAGCACGCGCAACGCAGCACCGGCGCCCGTGCCGACCGGGACCGCCTCGAGGGCCAGGCCACGGCGCCGCGCGGCCTCGGCCACCTCGGGCTCGGCGACGAACTCCTCGGCATAGGACCAGCTGGCCGGCTTGAGCGTGCTCATGAAACCAGCCTATGTCGGCAGCGGTCCCTATCGCGCGTCCACCGCCGAGCCGCGCTCCCAGCCCGCACTCAGGTTCGTCCCGGAGAATCCTCGGCGTCGGGACGTAGAGATGCTGTCCATGAGCGAAGGGCACGAGATGGTGACGATGCCGGGGGCCGCGGTGACGCAGTCGGCTCCGGAGGGTGTCGGCGGATGGGTCCCGCCGACGTGGGAGGAGATCGTCGAGCAACACTCAGCCAGGGTCTATCGCCTCGCCTACCGGCTGACCGGGAACGTCCATGACGCCGAGGACCTCACCCATGACGTCTTCATCCGGGTGTTTCGGTCGCTGTCGACCTACCAGCCGGGCACGTTCGAAGGGTGGCTGCACCGGATCACGACCAACGTCTTCCTGGACCGGATGCGCCGCAAACAGCGGATCCGCTTCGACGCGCTGTCGGAGGAGTCTGCGGCCCGGCTGGCCAGCCGTGAACCCGGCCCGGAGCAGACGTATGCAGACACCCATCTCGACGACGATGTCCAGCGTGCCCTCGACGCGCTCCCGCCGGACTTCCGCGCAGCGGTCGTGTTGTGTGACATCGAAGGTCTGTCCTACGAAGAGATCGCTGCCACCCTGGGCATCAAGCTGGGCACTGTCCGATCACGGATCCACCGGGGGAGGGCCCAGTTGCGAGAAGCACTGGTGCACCGGGCCCCAGCGCACGTCGAGGCCCCGTCACCACAGCGTGCGGTGAGGCAGGGCACCCGCCCGGCTCGTCCGGCGTTGAACTCGGCGTGAGCCCTGCTCCCCGGCCCTGCCTCACCGGTGAGGCAGGCGAACTCGCCGACTATGCCGCCGGCCGCCTCAGGTCGGCACAGTCTGCTGCGTGGCAGGCTCACCTGGCCTGCTGTGCCCGGTGCCGCTTCACGCTCGCCGAGGAAGAACGAGTCCGGACGCTGCTCGCCGTTGGCCCCCCGCCGATGCCGGGCGGGCTGCAGGCCACGCTGCTCGCACTGGCTGACTCTGTCGGCTCGGTGCGCATCCCGCTGACTGCGCCAGTGAGCCAGAGTGGGAGTTGGACACCGCTGCCGGTGGCCCTTCCCGGGGCGCCGCCGGCGCATCGCAGCGCTGTGCGCTCGGCGCTCATGGCGACGGCCGTGGCCGTGGCCGGCCTGGCTGCTGTCTGGGGAGGCGCCGCCCTGACGGTGGCAGACGGTGCGGCGGTCCCGATGAGCGCAGATGGCTCCGCGGGCTCCTCGCAGCGACCGCTAGTTCGCCCGGTGGGGGTGACCGATGAGCCTGTGGATCGCACCCCTGGGGAGGCGAATACTGAGCGAGGCACCGCGTGTGGGCTGCGCTCGTTGCTCGGACCGGCGTGGATGTGTCTTCGCAACGGGGCAGAATCGACCCCATGAGTGACACAGGACAGGGTCCGCACGAGGCTGCGCGAGCAGTTCAGCCTGACCGGCCGCAGCCGTCCCACAGTGGGCGCAGTGACGTGACCGCACCTCTTCCGGTGTTGCCGCCGGGACCCCCGCCGACGTCCGCGCCGGGGCCCCCACCGGGGCACACGCTGGGGCCCCCACCGGGGCCCCCGCCGGGGCACACGGCATACCCGACACCGCCACCGATAGTCGTGCCGACGACCCCACGGGGCGAGCCAGCTCGACGTGGGCCCGGCTGGGGGGCCCTTTTGGGCACGACCGGGCTGGTCGCCATCCTCTCGGGCGGGGTGGGCGGCGTCGTCGGTGGATACCTGGGCGCCCAGGGCTCGAGTGGGCAGGTCGTGACGTCGGCCCGTGCGGGGCGGGCGCCGACTCCGGGCCCGGCGGTGACCACCCGGCCACCCGGCTCGGTCGCCGCCATCGCTGCCACGACGATGCCCAGCGTGGTGACGCTCCAGGTCGCCGCAGGCTCGCAGAGTGGGTCGGGTTCGGGCTGGGTCTTCGACGACCTCGGACACATCGTCACCAACAACCACGTCATCGAGAGCGCGGCTGGTGGCGGCGGCACGATCACTGTTGTGCTCTCCGACGGACGGCATGTCCCGGGCAGCATCGTCGGGCGGGACGCCTCCTACGACGTGGCTGTGGTCAAAGTCGAGGGCGCGACACTCAAGCCGCTTCCGCTCGGGGACTCCTCGGCCGTCGTCGTAGGCGACCCGGTTATTGCCGTCGGGTCCCCGCTCGGGCTGGACTCGTCGGTGACTACGGGGATCATCAGTGCACTCAACAGGCCCGTCTCGGCGGGAACCGGCAACGACCGGTCGTTCATCAACGCGATCCAGACCGATGCGGCCATCAACCCGGGCAACTCAGGAGGGCCGTTGCTCAACTCCACCGGAGAGGTGATCGGTGTGAACTCGGCCATCGCGAGCCTCTCCAACGTCGGTGGGCAGTCCGGCAGCATCGGGGTGGGGTTCGCCATCCCGAGCAACCAAGTCGCCAGGACGGCCGAGCAGCTTATCCGCACCGGTAAGGCGCGCCACCCGATCATCGGGGTCTATCTCGATGATCAGTACAGCGGGGAGGGGGTGCGCATCGCCGCCAACGAGCCGGGACGTCCAGCCGTCGATCCCCAGGGGCCTGCGGGGAAGGCGGGGCTTCGGGCCGGAGACGTCATCGTCGCCTTCGACGGTCGCCCGGTCACCGACAACGACTCGCTCATCGTGGCGATCCGAGCCCAGGACGTCGGGGATACCGTCACTCTGACTGTGCGCCGGGACGGTCGTGACGAGGACATCAAGGTCGTGCTCGCCGAGGCCGGTGAATGACCGTGTTTGGGATCAACGGCTGGGAGTTCGTCATCCTGATCGTCCTGGCCGTCGTCATCCTCGGTCCGGAGCGACTGCCCGAGTATGCCGCCAAGCTCGCCCGGTTCATCCGGCAGGCCCGGATCAAGGCCGAGGGCGCCAAGGACAGCCTCAAGGAGCAGCTAGGGCCTGACTACGCGGATATCAACTGGCGGCAGTACGACCCGAGGCTGTATGACCCGCGGCGGATCGTACGGGAGGCCCTGGCGGAGCCGCTGCACGACGTCACCCAACCGTTCAAGGACATCGCGGACGAGGTGGTCGGCGGTGGAGCGAGCGCTGGTGCAGCCAGCGTTGGTGCAGCCAGCGTTGGTGCAGCGGGCGCAGCGGGTGCAGCCAGCGTTGGTGCAGCGGGCGCAGCGAGCGGGGCTGGTGCCGCACCGGGCACCTCGTTGAGCGCGATGCCACGCCCTGGGACGGCATACCCGCCCTTTGACGTCGACGCGACCTGAGCCTCAGGCTCACTCCAGCACCAACATCCCACCCAGCCGCAACATCCCACCAGTCGCAACGTTTTCGGGATCATCCCGTAACACTGGTGAGACCCCGGAAACCTTCCCGGGTCTCGCCACCTTTTCGGGGTGACCCCGAAAAGGTGGGGCGGGTGAGGTGCTCGGGTCAGCGTCCCGCTGGCGTCAGGCCCAGGGAACGTCCGGACAGGCCACGGGTTCTGATCGCCAGCCCTCTGGCGATGCCGCGTAACGCGACCGCCGCGGGGGTGTCCGGGTCCGACAGGACCACCGGGGTGCCCTGGTCAGAGCAGACCCGCAACCTGGTGTCGAGCGGGATCTGCCCGAGGAGTGGCACGTCGGCGCCGATTGAGCGAGTCAGGCTCGCCGCGACGTCAGCGCCCCCTCCAGAGCCGAAGACCGGCTCTCGGGTGCCGTCCGGCAGCTCCAGCCAACTCATGTTCTCGATGACTCCCACGACCCGTTGATGCGTCTGCAGCGCGATCGCACCCGCACGCTCAGCCACCTCTGCAGCAGCCTGCTGGGGGGTGGTGACGACGAGGATCTCCGCCGTGGGGATTAGTTGGGCCACCGAGATGGCGATGTCCCCGGTGCCTGGTGGCAGGTCGAGCAGGAGGACGTCTAGGTCACCCCAGAAGACGTCCGCGAGGAACTGTTGCAGTGCCCGGTGCAGCATCGGGCCACGCCAGACGACCGGCTGGTTTCCGGGGACGAACATCCCGATGGAGATGACCTTCACCCCATGCGAGAGCGGCGGCAGGATCATGTCGTCGACCTGGGTCGGGCGACCTTCGACCCCGAGCATCCGTGGAATGGAGAAACCGTAGATGTCGGCGTCGACGACGCCTACGGACAGCCCGCGCTCGGCAAGGGCCGCGGCGAGATTGGCTGTCACCGAGGACTTGCCCACCCCCCCTTTGCCGGAGGCCACGGCATACACCCGAGTGAGCGACCCTGGCCGGGCGAACGGGATCTCACGCTCGGGGGCGCCTCCACGCAGCTGGGTCTTCAGCGCGGCCCGCTGCTCGTCGGTCATCGTGCCGAGGGTGACGTCGACGGCGCTGACGCCGGGCACTGCCATCAGAGCAGCGGTGGTGTCGCGGGTGATCGTGTCCTTGAGCGGGCAGCCGGCAATGGTCAGCAGGACCGTGACCGCGACCCGGCCGGTGTCATCGACCGTGCAGGACTCGACCATGCCGAGCTCGGTGATCGGCTTCCTGATCTCCGGGTCGATGACGGTGGCGAGGGCTGCCAGCAGCGCCTCCTGTGAGATGGTCGAGGCGGTCATGGCCCCCATGCTAGGTCGCGGTCTCACTCTTCGAGTGGTCGTCTCGTCTTCGTTGGTGTCGTCACGTCAGGCGGTATGCCGTGTGCCCGCCTCCGGAAGCGGGCTCCCCTCGCGCTTGTCGAGTTCTTCGAGGAGATCCTCGAGGAGAGCGCGCAGCTCGGACCGGACGTAGTCGCGGGTGGCCGTCTCGCGCATCGCGAACCGCAGCGAGGCGACCTCGCGGGTGAGGAACTCGGTGTCGGCCAGGGCACGCTCGTCGCGGGCCCGGTCCTGCTCCATGACGACCCGGTCTCGGTCGTCCTGCCGGTTCTGAGCCAACAGGATCAGGGGAGCGGCATAAGAGGCCTGGGTGGAGAAGAAGAGGTTGAGCAGGATGAAGGGGTAAGGGTCCCAATGGAAGGCAGCTAGCCCGAGGACGTTGAGCAGGATCCAGACGATGATGAAGAGGGTCATCCAGACGAGGAACTGCGCCGTTCCCATGAAGCGGGCGAACTTCTCGGCGATGACCCCGAAGGTCTCCTCGGAGAACATGTCCGGCGGGATCCACTGCCGCCCGGCCTCGAGCGGCTGGTCGATGCGGGTTGGGCGGCGTTCAGCCACTGTGCACCTCGTCGCTGTCGCGCAGCTCGTCGGCTTCGCGCACCTCGTCGGCTTCGCTCTCCTCGTAGCGCTCCTCCCGCCAGTCGTCGGGCAGGATGTGGTCGAGGACGTCGTCGACGGTGATCGCACCCAGCAGCGAGCCGTTCTCGTCAACGACCGGGATCCCGACGAGGTCGTAGTTCGCCAGTGTCCGGGCCACCAGCCCGAGCGGTGCCGACGGGTCGACAGGCACGGTGTCCTTGTCAAGGATGGCGCCGATGGGGTTGTGCGGAGGCTCGCGGAGCAACCGTTGGAGATGGACCATGCCCAGGTACTTACCGGTCGGAGTCTCCAGGGGGGAGCGGCAGACGAACACCTGGGTGGCCAGCGTCGTCGACACGTCGGCACGACGAACGACGGCGAGCGCCTCGGCGATGCTCGCCTCCGGACCGAGGATGACCGGTTCGGTCGTCATCAGGCCACCGGCCGTGTAGTCGTCGTAGGTCATCAGTCGGCGCAGGTCGGCGGCATCGTCGGGTTGCATCCGGTCAAGCAGTGCCTCCTGTCGCTCCGGAGGGAGCTCGGAGAGCAGGTCGGCGGCGTCGTCGGGCTCCATGGCCTCGAGCACGTCGGCGGCACGTGACACCTCAAGGCCGACGAGGATCTCGACCTGGTCGTCCTCGGGCAGTTGCTCGACGACGTCGGCGAGTCGCTCGTCATCCAGGGCAGCGGCCACTTCGGCACGTCGTTTGGGGGTCAGGTCGTGGATAACGTCGGCGAGGTCAGCTGGGCGCAGGTCCTCATGGGCCTCGACGAACCGGGCGGCGCTCTGCTCGCTCGCGCTCTCGTGCAGGTCCTCGACATCCTCGATGGGGACCAGGAGGGTCTCCCCGCGCCGGCGGGTGAGTCGGGACAGGCCGGTGACCGGCTTGCCCTTGCGGACGAAGGCGCGGGACACCGACCAGGCCCTAGTGGCGCCGACCTGTTCCAGACCGATGTCCTCGATGGTCGCCTCGAGGATGCCGTCGGGGGTCTTGACATGGACCGGCCGCTCGAAGAGCTCGGTGACGACGAGGGTCTCGTTGACCCGTTGCTCGAACCGACGCATGTTGACCAGCCCGGTGGTGATGACCTGACCGCCTTCGACGCTGGTCACTCGGGTCATTGGCACGAAGATCCGCTTGCGACCGGCCACCTCAAGGACGAGGCCGATGACTCGGGGTCGTCCCCGACGGGCACCGAAGGTGACGACGACATCACGGACACGGCCGACCTGGTCACCGAGCGGGTCGAAGACGCTCAGTTCGACGAGGCGGCCGACAAAAACCCGAGTCGGCGTGCTCACGGCGCAAGGCTAGCCCGGTATGCCGCAGCCCGGGGTCACGTCGTGCCGCGTCGTGACTGTGGCCGACCTCGCCAGTGCCAAGGCCGCCACCTCGCAGTCACGGTCGGCGCCGGGGTGAGCACAGCCCGCCCGGACCCGGAGCCGTCTGCGCTCGGGACGCGGGGGCGCCCGTACGGGGCGAGGACGTGGATGGTCGCGGACCTCAGCCACCTGGTCTCGATGTCCCCGGTCGAGTTGAGCCGCTCGGACTTGAGCACCGCGACCGCGGCCGACCATTGTGGATCATCCGGACGGATCTCGCGGACCCGTGCCTGCACGGTGAGCAGCCGTCCCTTGTCGACCTTGGAGCGGAAGATCACGTCGACGTCGTCGGGCAGCCAAGGCAGCGGTTGCTCGCCGGGTCCGGAGACGACGTAGAGGGCCGGTCCGGTGCCCCGCGGGTCTTGGTCATCGTGCCAGGCGAACCAGATCGGGTGGGTCGTCCCGTCCGGCAACCGGATCCACGCGACGCGGGACTTGCTCGCCGCCTCGGCCAGGAGTCGGGTCACGTTGACCTCGGGCAAGTCGCTGCGCTCGGCGATGGCCCCCTGCGTGGGCTCGGAGGGCGTGAGCGGCGCGGTCTCGGTCACACCGTGAACTGTCTCACAGGCGTGCTCGGCGCTGGCGCTGCTAGCGTCGCGGGGAGGGCCCGCGTGCGTCTGGAAGCGCGAGAGCGACCGGGCCCGCGGCATCCGGGCGGGTCACGCCCGGGCCGCCCGCCCAGACACCCACGTTCGACCCGACCCGAGGACATCGATGCGCAGCCCTAAGGATTTCTTCGCCCCCCTGGCCCTCGGGGCCCCCGCTCCGATCCACGAGGTGCCGGCCCGGCCGAGCCGGATGATCCACTTCTTCGACCCGAGCAACCCGAAGATGGCCGCCAAGGTTCCCGAGCTCGTCGGTGTCGTCGACATCCTCCTGGGCAACCTCGAGGATGCCGTCAAGGCCGACAACAAGGAGGCCGCCCGCCAGGGCCTGGTCGACATCGCCCGGGCCACCGACTTCGGCGAGCACACCCAGCTGTGGACCCGGATCAACGCCCTGGACTCCCCCTGGGTGCTCGACGATCTGATCACCCTCGTCACGCAGGTCGGGGACAAGCTCGACGTCATCATGGTCCCCAAGGTCCAGGGCGCCGAGGACATCCACTACGTCGACCGGATCCTCGCCCAGCTCGAGGCCCGGGCCGGGCTGAAGCGCCCGATCCTCGTGCACGCCATCCTCGAGACGGCCCGCGGGGTGGCCAACGTCGAGGAGATCTGCGGGGCCAGCCCGCGCATGCAGGGCATCTCACTCGGCCCGGCCGACCTGGCCGCCGACCGGCGGATGAAAACCACCCGGGTCGGCGGGGGACACCCCGGCTACCTCGTGCGGGTCGACCCGGTCGGCGGGGACATCACCGGCGAGCGACCGGTCTTCCAACAGGACCTGTGGCACTACACGATCTCCCGGATGGTCGACGCGTGTGCGATGCACGGCATCCTGCCCTTCTACGGGCCCTTCGGTGACATCAAGGACGTCGTCGCGTGCGAGGACCAGTTCCGCAATGCCTTCCTGCTCGGCTGCGTCGGTGCCTGGTCGCTGCATCCGGTGCAGATCGCCATCGCCAAGCGAGTGTTCAGCCCGAGCGCCGCGGACGTCGCCCATGCCCGGGCGGTCAAGGAGGCCATGGGGGATGGCACCGGGGCGGTCATGCTGGAGGGCAAGATGGAGGACGACGCCTCGCTCAAGCAGTGCCTGGTCATCCTCGAGCTCGCGCAGCGCCTGTCGGCCAACGACCCTGAACTCGCCGCACTGTATGGCGTGAACCCGGCGTCCGAGGGGAATGGAGTCTGATGAGCGCGCAGGTCTCGAACGGATCCGAGCAGCACCTGCGGCCGCGTCGCTCGGTGCTCTATATGCCCAGCTCGAACGACCGAGCCCTGGAGAAGGCCAAGACCCTCCCGGTCGACGGGCTCATCCTCGACCTCGAGGACGCCGTCGGACCGGACCACAAGGAGGTCGCCCGGGCCAACGCCTGTGCCGCTGCGGCATCGCGGGAGTACGGCCGCCGGGAGGTGACCATCCGGGTCAACGGCATCGGCACCGTCTGGCACGAGGCCGACCTGGCCGCCGCCTGCGCGGCCGGACCGGACGGCATCGTCGTGCCGAAGGTGAACTCTGCCAAGGAGGTCCGCCGGCTCGTCGAGGCGATGGAGCGCCACGGGGCACCCGAACGCACCCGGCTGTGGGCGATGATCGAGACCCCGGTCGCCATCGCGAAGGTGCGCAAGATCGCGAAGGCCTCCGAGCGGCTCGCGGTGCTGGTCATGGGCACCAACGACCTCGTCAAGGAGGTGCGCTCCGCGCACGTGCCGGGTCGGGCGCCGCTGCTGACCTCGTTGTCCCTGGCGCTGCTCGCGGCCCGCGAGGCCGGGATCGCCATCCTCGACGGGGTCTACAACGACGTGCGCGACGAGGCGGGCTTCCTCGCCGAGTGCGAGCAGGGCCGCGACCTCGGATTCGACGGCAAGACGCTCATCCACCCCGGGCAGGTCGCGGCGTGCAACGAGACCTTCGCCCCGAGCCCGGCGGCCGTGGAGGAGGCTCGCGGCATCCTGGCGGCCTGGGGGGCCGGAGCTGGGTCCGGGGTCGTCACCTACAACGGGAAGATGATCGAGAACCTGCACGTCGAGACCGCGCAGCGGGTCCTCGCGGTGGATGCCGCCATCCGCGCTGCAGAAGGCGCCGCAGAAGGTGCCGCAGAAGGCGCCTCGGGCGGGGCCTCCGGGGAGTAGTGGCATCGTCCGGGCCGTCGGTCTCGCGGACCGTCCCTTGGGATGCGTCGCATAGAATCGAGGTCCAGTTCAGGGGAAGGTGCGTCTCGAGAATGGGCATGAGCATCCGGGGTGCCATCGGCATCGCCGTCCTGGCACTGTGCACCGGTTGCGGGGTGAGTTTTCACTCCGGATCCTCACAAGCGCCGACCTCTCCGGGCTTGCCCTCAGCCTCGTCTACCGTCGTCTCAGCGGCTCCGAAGGCATCCTCTTCCGAACCCGCCGAGAGCCCCACCCCCGCAGAGTCGCCCACGCCCACGGCGGGGGCGGCATCCTCCGCCGAGCAGCCGGCATCGGAGCCTGCCGCGCCGGCACCGACCGTGCGGGACACTTTGCGCCCCGGCGATCGCGGCGACGATGTCCGCGAGCTTCAGCAGCGGCTCAGCGACCTCGGGTACTGGCTCGGAGATGCCGACGGCACCTGGGGGGACCTCACCACGCAGGCTGTCTATGCGGTGCAGAAGGCGGCCGGCGTGGACCGGGACGGTGTCGCCGGCCCGCTCACCCGCCAGGCCGTGGCCGACGGAGTGCGCCCACAGGCCCGCTCCGGCGCGGACGGGGTCGAGATCGACCTGCAGCGCCAGCTGCTCCTCGTCGTGCGCGGTGGCCACGTCGTCACCATCCTCAACACCAGCACTGGCAGCAGAGTGCCCTACACCGAGGTCTACCAAGGCAAGACATACCGGGGAAGCGCCGTGACCCCGACCGGGACCTACTCGGTGTTCCGGCAGGTCCGAGGTGAGGACAAGGGCCCGCTGGGGACACTGTGGAGCTCGAAGTACTTCAACGGAGGCATCGCGGTGCACGGCGCACCGTTCGTGCCGCCATACCCGGCCTCGCACGGATGCGCCCGGGTGTCCATGGGTGCCATCGAGCACATCTGGGCCGACGGTCTCATGCCGCTCGGCTCCACGGTCATCGTCTACTGATGAGCCCTGACCGTGATGAGCCCTGACCGTGATGAGCCCTGACGTGCGCCCTAACCCGTGCTGTGGCCGGCTAACCAGGTGAGTTGTTCGCCGACCAGGGGTCGCCAGACCGACGTGTCGTGGTCACCGGGGCGGAATGTCGTCTTCGCCTGGGGCAGCTCGGCGGCGAGCGCGCGACTGACGTCGATGAAGTAGTCCTGCTCGCCACAGTCGATCCAGAGCGGGATCTGGCGGAGTGTCTCGATCCGCTTCCCGGTGATGGACCACTCGTCGAACTGCTGTGCTGAGTCGAAGGCGTGTGACGCCTGCCGGGGGTCGGTGAACAGGGCCGGCGCCTGTGCGACGATCCCGCGGCATCGCCTCGGTCCGAGGGTGGCGCCGACGAGCAGGGCCCCATAGCCGCCCATCGAGTAGCCCATGAGTGCGACTGGGGTATCTGCCGGCAGCTGGGCGGTCAGGAGCGCTGTCGGGATGACGTCGTCCACCACCAGAGCCAGGCCGTCGCCGTACCTTCCGCGTGGATGCCACCAGGTGTTCTCCCCGGATGGCGCCGCAATCGCCCAGCCCGTGGTCTCGACGTGCTCGGCAAGGCCGAGCTCAGAGAAGGCCTGGGGGCCGGTGTGTCCGGCGCCGTGCAGGACGACGACGAGGCCGATCGGGGGCCTTCGCGTCGGGATGACCATCGCCAGCTGGGAGACACCCGACGGCAGGTGCCGGGTGATCAGGTCCCACGTGGTCACCGTGTCCGGTGACAGCGTCACGGCGACCGCCGGGGCCGAGGGGTTCGGCGTGGGCCCACCGACGGCGCACCCGGCCAGGGCTGTGTATGCCGTCACCGCGGCGAAGGTGAGTACGCCGCGCCGCCCCGGGCGGGCGGCATCCGCCTGCGTAGGGTCGCGCATGTGCCTGACTCTATGCCGGAGGCGGCAGGACCCAGGGGCGGTCACAGACCGAGCACGGCATGGGCGATCAGGAAGTAGATGACGAGCCCGGTGGAGTCGACCAGAGTGGTGATCACCGGGGCGCTGACGACGGCCGGGTCGATGCCGGCGCGTCGGGCGAGAAGCGGGATGACGGCGCCGGCTGTAGTCGCCAGGGTGCACACTGCCAACAGCGCCAGGGCCAGGACGAACGCGATGGGCCTGCCCACGAGCAGTGCGGCCGGAAGGAACCCGATTGCGGCGAGGAGTGCACCCAGGAGCGCCCCGGTGAGCATCTCCCGACCGGCGACCCTGGGCAGGTCTCGCACGCCGATAGTGTCGGTTGCCATCGCTCGCACGACCGTCGACACTGTCTGGGCGCCGGTGTTCCCGCCGGTGCCGATGAGCAGCGGGATGAACAGTGCCAGCGAGACGACGGAGGCCAACGTCTCCTCGAAGTAGTCGAGGACGTTGACCGTCAAGGTGGCAGCCGCGATGAGGATGAGTAACCAGACGATCCGTGAGCGCACCACGCCCAGGATCGGCGTGGCCAGGTAGCCCTGCGCGAGCGGCTCGGTGCCGCCGGCTCGAGCGGCGTCCTCGTCCTCGGCCTCCTGGAGGATCCGCATGGCGTCGTCGACGGTGATCACCCCAAGGAGCCGGTCCTCGGCGTCGACGACGGGCAGGCCGATCATGCCGTGGTCCCGGATGAGCCGGGCGGCCACCTCCTGGTCCTGAGTGGCATACACGGCGACCGGGGCGGACACCAGGTCCTCCACCGGGGTGTGTGCCGCGGCGCTGACCAACGAGCGCAGCGAGACCACTCCGACGAGGACTCGCCCAAGCCCGATGACGGGAACCATGTAGATCGTTTCGGCGAACGACTGCTCGCGAAGACGCTCAAGGCCTGCAGCGGCGTCGAGGCCCTCGGGGATCCAGGCCACCTCAGGGGTCATCACTCGCCCCGCCGAGCCCGGAGGGTAGCCGAGCAGTTCCTGGGTCATCGCCCGCTCGTGCGGATCCAGTCCCGACAGCAGCTGCGTGGCGACCTTGGCCGGCAACTCGTCGACGAGCCGGGCGCGATCGTCGGGGTCGAGGTCATGGATCAACTCGGCGACCTGCTCGCTGCGCAGTCCCCGAAGCAGCGCCCGCTGAGTGCTGGGGGCGAGGTCCTCGAATGCCTCGAGCGCACGGTCTTTGGGCAGTAGGCGGAAGGCGAGTGCTGCATGGGTCGTGTCGAGACGTTGCAGCATCCGGGTGACCTCGACGGCGGGAAGCCTCTCGAGGTCAACGCTGAGCTCGGTGAGGCCCTTGGCGGTCATTGGCGGTTCCCTCATGCAGGTCATTGTGTCGTTGCTCTGGTGCCCCTGCGCCGGAGTAAGGAGACTCACGTGGGCTGGAGGTGGGTTCGGCCCGGCGCAGTCGGCATACTCGGTTGCGAACCCCGACCCCGACGACACAAGGCGGCGATCACGCGTGTCCCGACTGCAGAGCACCGACGGCCTCACCGAGGAGCAGGGCGAGCTGATCAAGCTCGTGCGCGAGTTCGTCGAGGAGCAGATCCTGCCGGTGGCGACGGAGCTTGAACACAAGGACGAGTACCCGACCCAGATCGTCGAGGGAATGAAGGAGATGGGGATTTTCGGGCTGATGATCCCCGAGGAGTACGGCGGCCTGGGGGAGTCGCTGCTCACCTATGCGCTCTGCGTCGAGGAGATCGCCCGTGGCTGGATGAGCGTCTCGGGGATCATCAACACCCACTTCATCGTCGCCTACATGATCCTCCAGCACGGCACCGACGAGCAGAAGCAGCACTATCTCCCCAAGATGGCCACTGGGGAGATCCGCGGCGCCTTCTCGATGAGTGAACCGGCGCTGGGCTCGGACGTCTCGGCGATCCGCACCAAGGCCGTCCGTCAGGGCGAGAGTGACGAGTGGGTCATCGACGGCCAGAAGATGTGGCTGACCAACGGGGGGAGCGCCAACCTCGTCGCCGTGCTGGTGCGCACCGACCTCGGGGAGCCCAGCGTCTATCGGAACATGACGACCTTCCTCATCGACAAGGAGTCCGGCTTCGGGGAGACCGCCCAGGGTGTCACGGTGCCGGGCAAGATCGACAAGATGGGCTACAAGGGCGTCGACACGACCGAACTCGTCTTCACCGGGCACCGCAGCAGCACCGCGCAGATCCTCGGAGGGGTGCCCGGCAAGGGCTTCTACCAGATGATGGACGGGGTCGAGGTGGGCCGGGTCAACGTCGCGGCCCGGGCGTGCGGGCTCTCCCGGCGGGCCTTCGAGCTCGGCATCGCCTACGCCCAGCAGCGGGAGACCTTCGGCAAGAAGATCGCCGAGCACCAGGGCATCCTCTTCCGGTTGGCCGACATGGCGACCAAGGTCGAGGCGAGTCACCAGATGATGGTCAAGGCGGCCCGTTTGAAGGACTCCGGGCAGCGCAACGACCTCGAGGCCGGGATGGCGAAATATCTCGCCGCGGAGAACTGCGCAGACGTCGTCGAGCAGTCCTTCCGGATCCACGGCGGCTACGGCTACTCCAAGGAGTACGAGATCGAGCGCCTCTACCGTGAGGCGCCGATGCTGCTCATCGGTGAGGGCACCGCGGAGATCCAAAAGATGATCATCGGCCGCCGTCTGCTCGAGGACTACAAGCTCAAGGGCTGAACGTCCCGGCACTGGCGACGGTTTCGGCGAGGCGACGGGTCCAGCGAGGCTAGGGGTCCGGCACCTCATGGGCCATTCAGGCCACGTGCAGGCAGTTTTGCGACAATGGGTGCATGACACCTCCCGCTGCTGCCGGGGGACGGATGATCCCACCGAGCCGTCTCCAACTTGAATACCCGATGTCCTTAGGGGTCTACGACTCCTACGAGGAAGCCCAGAAGGCCGTCGACTACCTCAGCGACCATGAGTTCCCGGTCCAGAACGTCATGATCGTCGGCACCGACCTGCGCAGCGTGGAACGAGTCACCGGACGGCTCACCCGCGGCCGCGTGGCCACCGGTGGCCTGATGAGCGGTGCCTGGCTCGGCGCCTTCGTTGCCCTCGTCTTCGCACTTTTCGACCCCAAGGCGAGCAATGCCGCGAGCTTCCTGATCACTGTGGCGGCCGGTGCTGTGTTCGGTCTGGTGTGGGCGCTCATTGGGTATGCCTTCACCGGCGGGCATCGGGACTTCACTTCGGTGAGCCAGGTCGTCGCGACCAAGTACGAGGTACTCGTCGAGCACAAGGTGGTTGCCCGAGGGCGGGAGCTCCTTGCACAGATGGACCCGATGCGGGCCGCCCAGCAAGCCGCGCAGGCTGAGGTCGCACGAGCTCGTGCAGTGGAGGCAGCGAGGGCCGCGGAGGCGGCGGAGGCTGCGAGGGTGGCGGAGGCGGCGGCACGCCCATCGGCGGCCTCGACTCCCAGCTCCCCCGGTTCTGCTGAGCAGGGTCGGTCCCCGTTCGGGCCTTCTTCCCTGGAACCGTGACGCACGACCTTCGTGAGACCCTGGCATCTCCGTGAGACCCCGGAACCCTGGCTTCACCCCGGAAGGTTTCCGGGGTGAAGCCACGATTTCGGGGTCACCCCGAAATCGTGGGGACGGTGGGGACGGTGGGGACGGTGGGAGCAGGGTGGCCGCGGCGGGGGCAGGGTGGCGGGTCAGGATGAGCCTGACGATCCTGGAGTGCTGACAGCTACCGGAGTTGCCTCGGCACGAGCGATGCTGGCGATCCGGTTGCTCACCACGGTGACCGCGAGGATCGTCACGATGGCGCTGAGGAGCAGGGCCGGGGGCTCATCGGGTGTGAGCAGGTGCATCGAGGTCCCCATGGCAACGGCAGCGACAGGCACGCCGAGCTGTGCGCTTGTGGAGACGGCGATGGGCCACGGTTGCCCCGTGAAGGCACCCAAGGTGTGCACGGCCACGGCACCGAGTCCGAGACTGGCGCCGAGGGCCATCGCTGCGGGATGGACGAGCAGGTCCCGGAGCTGGAGTGAGGAGCCCAGCCAGACGAAGAAGATCGGCGTGAAGAACCCCTCGGTCAGCGCGAACACCTGACGAGCCACCCGGCGCGGTTCGCCCACACCGGCCACCGCGAGTCCGGTGGCGAACCCGGCGAGCATGATCGACACGTGCAAGAGCTGGGCGATCGCCCCGATCGCGAACAGGGCCACCAGGACGCTGCGCAGCTCAATGGCCAGGCCGCGCTCCTCAGACACTTCGTGCACCGCCTGGCGTCGCCCCGACTTCTCCGCCCAGCGAAGGACGATCCAGAAGACGAGCGCCGCGGCAGCAACGAGCACCGCGCCGAGCGCTGCCCGGGGTGCGTGTGCCGGATCCATGACGAGTGGCAACAGGACGATGCAGGCCGCGTCGGCCAGCGCCAGCTGAGGCAGCAGGGCCACGATGGACGGGCCGGTCAGGGGGACACCCTCCAGTGCCGGCATGACGATCGATGCCGATGAGGAGGCGAGCAGCACGGCATACATCAGGCCGTGTCCAGTGCCGAAAGCCGACGCCAGCAGCGCACCGACCCCGACCGATACCACGGCGATTCCCACCGCCCGCAGCACCCCTGCCTTGAGGCCTGCCCGCAGGGCGGGGTTGCGCACCGGGACATGGCTGCCGGCGACGAACATGACGAGGGCGAAGCCCACCTCGCCGAGGAAGGAGAACGTCGCATCGGCCGGGGTGAGTACGTGCAGACCCGTTTCGCCGAGGACGATCCCGACAGTGAGTTCGCCGATGACGACCGGCAGCCGGAACTGGCGAGGCAGCGCGAGCAGTGGGCCTAGCAGCGCCACCGCGCAGATCAGGGCGAGTTGGGCGAAGGTCATGCCTTGTGCGGCAACGGGGTGAGGACCAGGGGGATGTCGGTGTTCTCGTCGGTGTGATAGCTCGCGCACACCCGGTGGTAACCGTCGGCGACGACGAGGGGCAGATCTGCCGTCAGGTCACCGCGCACGGCGAGGATCGGGCTGAGGGCTATTCGCTTGACGATCTTGTGCAGGTCGGCGCGCACATGCACGTTGTCGGTGTCGAGCAGCGGGAGGCGTGAGGCCCTCAGAATGTCCTTCGCCTTGCCGTGTACCACTGTGCTGGTGCGCAGGGCGGCGATGGTGGCCTCGACGACATCGGGGCCGGCGAGCAAGGAGAGGTATGCCGCCGCCGCCGGGTAGTCGTGCTCCTCGGGGGCAGCCAGCCAACGCACCGCTGGTCCACCCGCGTCGGTGGACGAGGCAGCCTTGTCCGAGTGGTTGTCGTTGTCGTTGTCGTTGTGAGTCATCGCACGTGCTCCTCTTCTCAGGTCATGCTCGTGGGTCCAGGTCATTCCCTTCGGTGACTCTCATTCCCTTCAGTGAGTCGAGCCCTGGACCGTGGCGATCCACGCTTCGACCTCGCGGGCCGAGCGCGGCATGCTCGCGGACAGGTTCTCGTGTCCGTCCGCGGTGACCAGGACGTCGTCCTCGATGCGCACGCCGATGCCGCGGAAGCGCTCAGGTGCCTTGAGATCGTCGGCCTTGAAATACAACCCGGGTTCGACGGTGAGCACCATCCCGGGCTCGAGCACGGCGTCCATGTACTGCTCGCGGGTGGCCAGGGCGCAGTCGTGGACGTCGATGCCCAGGTGGTGACTGGTGCCGTGGACCATCCAGCGCCGGTGGAACTGGCCGTGCTCGGTGTCGAGGGTGTCCCGCACGCTCACGCCCTCGGGGAGCAGGCCCCAGTCGTGCAGGCGCTGCGCGATGACGGCGATGGCGGCGGCGTGGATGTCAGAGAACCGGTTCCCCGGCTTGACGGCGGCCAGCCCGGCCTCCTGGGCGGCATACACCGCCTCGTAGATCTCCCGCTGGGCGTCGCTGAACGTGCCAGCGACCGGCAGGGTACGGGTGATGTCGGCGGTGTACAGATGATCGACCTCGACACCGGCGTCGAGCAGGAGCAGGTCGCCGTCGCGGATCTCTCCAGTGTTCTTGATCCAGTGCAGGGTTGTTGCGTGGTCCCCGCTGGCACAGATCGAGTCGTAACCGACCCCATTGCCGTCGTGGCGGGCGTGCAGCCCGAAGACGCCCTCGACCCAGCGCTCGCCCCGTCCGTTGGCCAAGGCCTGCGGCAGATCGGCGATGACCGCTTCGAATGCGGTGTGGGTCGCCGCCACCGCCGCCCGCATCTGCTCGATCTCGAACTCGTCCTTGACCATCCGCGCTGTGGACAGCGCTCTGGCGAGCTCTTCGTCAGCCTCCTGCAGGCCATCTGCGGCTGCGCCGTTGGCCACCCGGGCCTCGTCGAGCCGGGCGGTCAGCGCCGCCTCGGCGTCCCGAACGACCCGCACGGTGACACTGCCGGCGTCCTTGGCCACCGCGTCGAGGAACTCGTCGATATGCCGGGCGGTCAGGCCGAGCTCGAGCTCGACGTCGGCGATGCTCGGACGGGCGCCGACCCAGAACTCGCCGTATCGGCTGTCGGCGAAGAACTCGTCGCTGTCCCGGTCAGCGAGGGGGCGGAAATAGAGCACCGCCTCGTGCCCCCCGTCCTCGAGCGGCTCGAGGACGAGCACCGCGTCCGGCTCCCGGTCCGCGCCGAGGCCGGTCAGGTGGGCGAAGGCGCTGTGCGGGCGGAAGACGTAGTCGGTGTCGTTGGAGCGCACTTTCAGGCCGCCGGCGGGGATGACCAGCCGCTCACCGGGGTATGCCGCGCTCACCTGCTCCCGACGTCGTGCGGCATACGGAGCCGCAGGGGAGGGGCCGGTGGCCATGGGCCGACGCGGCGCCCAGTCCTCCTTGACGAAGGTGCGGAACTCCTCTGTCGTCGGACGTGCGCGGTTGTCGGACTTCCTCTGCTCTTCGCTCACACCGTCCAGTCTGGCACTCAGGTGGCCGGGATCGGCTCGCGTGCGCCGGTTGGTGCCCCGGGGTTCTCGCCCCTCCTGTCGGTGTCGTCGCCCGCACCGCTCCCGTCGGTGTGCTCCTCCTCGCCGTTCTCGTCATCCGGCTCGGGGGCTGATAGCGCCATCGCGTCGAGCACCTCGTGGCCGGCCTCCTCGCTGACCGGCGCGTGGGCGTGCCGCAGCGGGATCACCTTGATGCCGAGGGTCGCCAGGAAGACGAGGGCGAGGATCGGCAGCCCGAGGAGGAAGACCGCGTGCAGCCGCTCGGCCAGACCCTGGCGGACGGCATCGAGGACGACCGGGGGCAGCGCGGCCATGGCCTGCGGGTCGAGTACCGAGCCGACCCCGGCGGTGGAGCCGCTCGAGGCCATCTTCGCGGCGATCGCCGGCGGAAGGTGGCCGGTGATCGCCTCCTGCAGGCCGGTCGTCATGACCGTGCCGAAGATCGCGATCCCGACCGTCGACCCGACGTTGCGGAAGAACTGGGTCGATGCGGTCGCGATGCCCAGGTCGTGGTGGGCGGCGGCGTTTTGGACGACGAGGGTGTACTGCTGCAAAGCCAGGCCGAGGCCGACCCCGACGACGACCATGGCCCCGGTCAGCTCGCCCTCGGTCGCGGTGTGATCCAGGCGGGTGAGCAGCCAGATGCCGCCAGCCATGACGGCCACCCCGGCGAGCATGATGCCCTTGTAGTGCCCGGTGCGGGTGATCACCTGCCCGGCGAGGATGCCGCAGACGATCATCCCGAGCATGAGCGGCAGCAGGATGAGGCCGGAGTTCGTCGCGTTGACCCCGATGACGCCCTGCGCAAAGACCGGGATGTAGATGATCGATCCGAACATGACCATGGCCAACCCGAAGCTCGCGATGTTGGCGAAGGTGAAGATCGAGCTACGGAACAACCGCAGCGGCAGGATTGGCTCGCTCGCCCGCAGCTCGGCCCAGACGAATGCGCCGAGGAAGACGGCGCCGGCGCCGAACAGGGAGAGGATGACCGTCGAGGACCAGGCATAGGTGGTGCCGCCCCACGAGGTCGCGAGCAGGATCGTCACCAGAGCGGGGGTGAGGGTGAGAATGCCGGCGACGTCGATCTGGGCGTCCCGGCGCTGGTGCGGGGTGTGCAGGAAACGGGCGACGACGGCGGTGGCGGCCAGCCCGACCGGGATCGAAGCCCAGAAGAGCCAGCGCCAGCCAAAGTGGTCGGTGATCCAGCCGCCGGCGAGCGGGCCGGCGATCGCGGTGAGCCCGAAGACGGCACCCATGTAGCCCTGGTACTTCCCACGCTGACGGGGCGGGATGATGTCGCCGATGATCGTCTGGGCGAGCGGCATGATCGTGCCCATACCCAGGCCCTGGATGGCCCGGGCAGCCACCAGGGTCCAGAAGTTCGGGGCCAGCCCGCTGATCACCGATCCGACCATGAAGACGACCAGGCCGCCGAGGAAGAAGCCGCGCCGACCGTACAGGTCACTGAACTTGCCGACGATGGGCACGACGATCGCCGAGACGAGCATCGCGGCGGTGGCCACCCACGAGTAGTGGTCCATCCCCCCGAGTTCGGCGACGATGCGCGGCATGGCCGGCCCGACGATGGTCTGGCTGATCGAGGCGACGAGCATGCCGAGCATGAGGCCGATGAAGACCCGTCGGCTCGTCGAGTCGAGCCGGAACGTCGCGGCAGGGGAGGAGATCGTTGATTGCACTGCGCAACCATATACAAAAGATGCATGATCCGCAAATATGCGGATCGTGCAGTTATACTGGAAGCGTGTCAGTCGTCACTGCAGCACCTGCCGGGGGAGCAGCCACCGAACGGGTCGGTGGGTCCGGCCCGGATGCGTGCGGTGGCCTGCGGGAACGCAAGAAGCGCGCCACCCGGGCCGCCATCCACCGCGCCGCGCTCGAACTCGCGCATTCCCAGGGGATCGACGGGGCAACCGTCGAGGCGATCGCCGAGCGTGCCGAGGTCTCTGCGCGCACCTTCTTCAACTACTTCCACTCTCGAGACGATGCCCTCATCGGGGTCAACCCGGACGCTCCGGCCGAGATCGAGGCCGCCGTCAAGCAGTGTCCGAGTGAGGACACCGTGCGTGAGGTCGTACGCGCCGTCATGCTTGCCCGACTGAATGGGCTCACCGCCGATCGCAGGACGTGGGCCATGCGCCGGGACTTGGCTGTGGCTGATCCGCGCATTGGTGAACGGATGCTCGGAGCTGGCGTGCGGGTCGACCGAGCGGTTGTGGCAGCTCTCCTGGCTCGCGAGGCGCGCGCTCGCGGTGAGGAACTCGGCGAGCAGACTCGGCTCGAGGTGGCTGTTGCCGGCTACAGCGCCCTCGGTGCGGTGCGAGCCGCATTGAACCAGCACCTCGACTCGGGAATGCGCACGCCAATCGGCGCACTCGTGGACCGCGCCTTCGCCGCGCTCGACGCAGCGCGCTGAGTGGCATTCGTGGAGGTCCTGCCCGAACGGCTCAACCTCGCCGAGCACTGTCTCGGTCTGGGCCCAGGCTCTCCCCGAGACCGGGACGCGGTCGCGTTGGTCGTCGTCCACGACGGCGAGCACCCCAGGCAGGGAGCGCAGAGGTGGACCTTCGGCGAGTTGGATGCTGCGGTGCGGGCGTGCGCTCATGGCCTGATCCGGCTTGGCCTGGCACCGGGTGACCGGCTGCTGCTGCGGCTGGGCAACGTTGCGGAGTTCCCCATCCTGTTCTTCGGCGCGATCGCCGCTGGCCTCATCGCGGTTCCGACCTCGGCACAGCTCACCGCGGAAGAGGCCGGCTGGATCGCCCGTGACAGCGGTGCCGTGATGGTCGCCGGTGACCTGCCGGCGGACAGCACGCTGCCCAGGATCACGATTGGGCGGGTGCGTCACTGGGTACGCAGTGGTCAGCAGGCGGCATACCGTCCGACCGCAGGCGGGGAGCCTGCCTTCCTCGTCTACACCAGTGGGACGACCGCAGAGCCCAAGGGCGTCTTGCACGCCCATCGCAGCGTGTGGGGGCGGCGGCCGATGTACCCCGGCTGGCACGCCATGGCTTGCGGGGACGTCGTCGCCCATGCCGGTGCCCTGAACTGGACCTACACCCTCGGGGTCGGCCTGACCGACCCATGGGCCGTCGGGGCGTGTGCAGTCGTGTATGCCGGGCGGCGCGACCCCGCAGTGTGGCAGCGGATCGTGCGGGACTACCGCGCGAGCATCTTTGCCGCAGTCCCCGGGGTCTACCGGCAGTGGCTGCGCACCGGCGTCGACCCGGTGGAGCTGGCCAGCCTGCGGCGCGTGCTCACTGCCGGGGAGGCCCTGACCCCAGGGCTGCATCGGGAATGGTTGGGGCGCACCGGGATCGACATGTACGAGGCGCTCGGGATGAGCGAGATCTCGACGTTCGTCTCCAGCGGGCCAGACGTGCCCGTGCGTGCGGGTTCGCCAGGGCGGGCGCAGCCCGGGCGCCGGGTCGCGGTGCTGCCCCTGAAGGGTGGCAACGATCCCTGCGAGGTGGGAGAGGTCGGTCTGCTCGCCGTACACCGCAGCGACCCCGGGCTCATGCTCGGCTACTGGCAGCGGCCGGACGAGGATGCGGCCACCACCCGCGGGGAGTGGTTCGTCACCAGTGACGTCGTCGACATCGACGCCGACGGGTACGTCCACCACCACGGCCGAGCAGACGATGTGATCACCGCGTTGGGCTACCGGGTCTCGCCGGCCGAGGTCGAGCGAGTCCTTGAGCGGCATCCCGCCATCGCCGAGGTCGCGGTCACCGAGGCGCTCGTGCGTGACGGGGTCCACGTCGTCGCCGCCTTCGTCGTCCCGGCCGACCCAGACGCCCCCGGCGGACTCGACGCGGCCTCCGTGCTGAGTTTCGCCGCCGAGCACTTGGCGGCATACAAGTGCCCCCGGGAGATCCGTTGGGTAGATGCGTTGCCGCGCACCGCGAACGGCAAGATCATCAGGCGCGCCTTGCGGGGGTGAAAATGGGGGTGAATATGCCGTCGCAGGGGCGGCCCGCGTGGCGGTTGACCTCAGGGTAGGAGGGTCTCCCGGACCCGGCTGCGTACCTCGTTGGAGGACTCGTCGTCGGGCATCAGCTGACTGGCCTCTTCGGCTTCGACCCGGCGGTGATAGAGCCCGACCTCAGCAGTGATCCGTTCCTCAGTCCACCCGAGGATCGGCGCCATGAGCCGGGCTGCAGGCTCGGCTGCTGACAGGCCCCGGTCCCGGGCCTCGATGGAGATGCGGGTGCGTCGGGTGAGCGCGTCGGTGAGGTGGAGAGCGCCCTCGCTGCTCGCGGCATACACCATTTCCACCTTCAGGTGCTGCTCGCCACCAGGGAGGGGCTCACCCAGAGACGGGTTCGCCGCGACGAGTGCGAGCAACTCGCGGGTCAGGGTGCCGTATCGCTCCAGGAGATACTCGACCTGCTCCTCGGTGAGGCCGCTGCTCCGTGCCAGAAGGGCGGGCCGCTCCCGCAACCACTCCCAGCCGATGGCCCCGGCCAGTGGGATGTCCTCGGTGCCGGACTCGGGCCGGTCTCGCCCGAGGTCCTCCAGGGCGAGGTCGACCGCGTCCTTGGCCATCACCCGGTAGGTCGTGTACTTACCGCCGGCGACGACGACGAGCCCGGGTACCGGGGAGGCCACGACATGCTCGCGAGAGATCCTCGTCGTCGCCTCGGAGGCCGGGGTCGGCTCGGCATCCTCGTGCGGGGAGATGAGGGGACGCAGCCCCACGTAGACGCCGTCGATGTCGGCCCGGGTGAGTGGGTGGACGAGGACGGCGTTGACCGTGTCGAGGAGGTAGTCGATGTCGGCGGCGCTCGCGCTCGGGTGGGACCGGTCGAGGTGCCACGGGGTGTCCGTCGTGCCTACGATCCAGTGCTCGTCCCACGGGATGAGGAACAGGACGGACTTCTCGGTGCGCAGGATGATCCCGCTTTGTGAGTCGATCCGGTCCCTCGGCACGACGAGGTGAACTCCCTTGGAGGCTCGCACCTTGAGCAGCTCAGGCACGTTCTCGAAGCCGCTCTCGGTGAGCATCCGGTGCACCTGATCGGTCCACACTCCGGTCGCCGCGACGATCCGGCGGGCGCGGATGGTCAACTCGGCGCCACTGACGTCGTCGAGGGCGCTCACTCCCACGACCCGGCCCTCGTCGCCCCGCAGGAACTTGGTCACGGCGACCCGGTTCGCTGCGTGAACGCCGTGCTGGACGCCCGTTCGGACGAGTTCGAGGACGAAACGTGCGTCGTCGACCTGTGCGTCGTAGTACTGGATCGCGCCGGTCAGGGTGTCGGGGCGCAGGCTCGGCATGATCCGCAGCGCGTGCTTCTTCGACAGGTGGCGGTGCCGGGGGAGTCCACCGTTCTGTCGCACCCCGAAGGCCAGCCCGTCATAGAGCGCGATACCGGAACCGACGTAGAAGCGCTCCCAGGCCGGGTGCTTGAGGGGGTACATGAAGGGCACTCCGCGCACGAGGTGCGGTGCGATCCGGGTCAGGAGCAAGCGGCGCTCCTGAAGGGCCTCGTGGACGAGGGTGAAGTCGAGCATCTCGAGGTAGCGCAGGCCGCCGTGGATGAGCTTGCTGCTCCGGCTCGATGTTCCACTGGCCCAGTCCCGGGCCTCGACGATCCCTGTCGACAGGCCTCTGGTCACCGCGTCCAGGGCGGCGCCCGCGCCGACGACTCCGCCGCCGATGACGAGCACGTCCAGCTGCTCACCGCTGCCGAGGCGGTGCAAGGCGGCGATCCGAGCGGCTGGGGTCAAGGTCATGCGCTGGCCTGTGCGTGCATGACCACAGTGTGGCTCACCAGGGCCTGTTGAGCGATGCTGTCGCCCTCTGCGACGCCGCCGTGGCCCTCTGCGACGCTGCACCCCGGAACCATGGCTTCACCCCGGAAACCTTCCGGGGGGAAGCCATGGTTCCGGGATGGTCCCGAAAACGTGAGGTGAGTGGGGCGGATGAGGTGAGTGGGGCGGATGAGGTGAATGTGATGGATGAGGTGAGCGGGGCGGATGAGGCTGTGGAGGTCCTAGTCGACGTCGACCCAGTCGAGGGTGCGTTGCACTGCCTTGCGCCAGAGGGCGTAGCCGCTTTCCCGACGGTCCGCACTCCACTGCGGCTCCCACCGTCGCGCCTCGGCCCAGTTGGCCCGGAGCTCCTCCGGTCCGGTCCAGAAGCCGACCGCCAGGCCCGCGGCATAGGCCGCCCCCAGCGCTGTCGTCTCGGCGACGACGGGCTTGCTCACCGGAACGCCGAGGATGTCAGCCTGCAGTTGCATGCACAGTGCGTTGGCGGTCACGCCGCCGTCGACCTTGAGGGTCTCCAGCCGCACCCCGGAGTCGGCGGTCATCGCGTCGGCGACATCACGGGTCTGGTAGCAGATGGCTTCAAGGGTGGCCCGGGCCAGATGTTCTGCGGTGTGGTAGCGGCTCAGCCCGACGATGGCACCCCGCGCGTCACTACGCCAGTACGGGGCGAAGAGCCCGGAGAACGCCGGGACGAAGCAGATGCCGCCGCTGTCCTGGACCCGCGCGGCGAGGATCTCGACCTCCTCGGCGCTGCGGATGATGCCGAGCTGGTCCCGCAGCCACTGCACTGCGCTTCCGGTGACCGCGATCGATCCCTCGAGTGCATAGACAGCTGCAGTGTCCCCGAACTGGTATGCCGGTGTGGTGAGCAGCCCGTTGCGGCTGCGGACCAGCTCAGAGCCGGTGTTGAGCAGGAGGAAGTTGCCGGTGCCGTAGGTGTTCTTCGCCTCGCCGGGAGCAAAGCACACCTGGCCCACCGTCGCCGCGTGCTGGTCGCCAAGGACCCCGGCGATAGGCACTCCTGAGGAGGCTCGGGTCCAGCCGGTGAGCCCATAAGCGTTCGCGTCACTGCTCGGATGGATCTGCGGCAACATCGAGCGCGGCACCCCGAACAGGGTGAGGAGCTCCTCGTCCCAGTCCAGGGTGGTCAGGTCCATCAGCATCGTCCGGCTCGCGTTGGTGACGTCCGTGGCGTGGATGCCACCGTCGGGTCCGCCAGTGAGGTTCCAGGTGACCCATGTGTCCGGGGTGCCGAACGCGGCATACCCCCTCTCGGCAGCCGAGCGCAGGCCCGGGACGTTCTCCAGGAGCCACTGGAGCTTGCCGCCGGAGAAGTAGGGGGCGGGCGGAAGCCCGGTCTTGCGCCGGATTATCTCGCCGGCCCCGCGGCGCTCCAGGTCCGCGACAATGGTGTCGCTGCGGGTGTCCTGCCACACGATCGCGTTGTAGAAGGGGCGGCCGTTACGGGTGTCCCAGACGATCGCGGTCTCCCGCTGGTTGGTCACCCCGACCGCGGCGAGATCCTCCATCGTCAGGCGCGTCGTGGTCAGCGCGGTGGCGATGACGCTCTGGGTGCGGTCCCAGATCTCGATGGGATTGTGCTCGACCCAGCCGGCCTGGGGCAGGATCTGCTGGTGCTCGAGCTGGTGGCGCCCCACCTCGCGACCGTCGTGGTCGAAGACCATGAACCGGGTGCTCGTGGTGCCCTGGTCCAGCGCCCCGATGAAGTCCGCCATGCCCGGCAGCCTATTGCCCGTGAGGCCCTGGACGGTTAGCTCGGGTCATGCCCCCCACGGCGGCACCCTCGAACGGGTCAGGCCATGATGGATCCCATGGTGGAGCGCACGACGAAGACGAACCCTGGCAACTACTTCGAGGACTTCCACGTCGGGCAGGAGCTTGTCCACACCAGCCCCCGTACCCTCACGGCCGGAGATGCTGCGCTCTATACCGCGTTGTACGGCGCGCGGTTCGCGCTGACATCCGGGGCCACCTTCGCGGCGTCGATGGGGATGGAGCGGATGCCGCTCGACGCGCTCCTGGTCTTCCACACTGTTTTCGGCAAGACAGTGCCCGAGGTGTCGCTGAACGCGGTCGCCAACCTTGGGTATGCCGCCTGCCGGTTCACCGGGCCGGTCTTCGCCGGCGACACCCTCACCGCACGCTCGCAGGTGATCGGGGTCAAGGCGAACCGGGACGGGCGCACCGGGGTCGTCTATGTTCACTCGACCGGGACGAACCAGGCCGGCCAGGTTGTCCTGGACTTCACCCGCTGGGTCATGGTGCGCAAGCGGGACGAGGCGAGCTCGCCGCCGGAGACGGTCATTCCCGATCTGCCCGAGGCCGTCGCCCCGGGTGACCTCGAAGTCCCGGCCGGGCTCACCGGAGCCGGCTACGACACTGCACTCGCCGGCTCGCCTCACCTGTGGGACGACTACGAGGTGGGGGAGCGGATCGACCACGTCGACGGGACCACGATCGAGGAGTCTGAGCACATGCTCGCCACCCGGTTGTGGCACAACACCGCCAAGGTGCACTTCAACCAGCACGTCGAGAGCAGTGGGCGGTTCGGTCGGCGCATCGTCTATGGCGGTCACGTTATCTCCATCGCCAGGGCCCTGTCCTTCAACGGCCTCGCGAACGCTCAGACGATTGCGGCGATCAACGGCGGGACCCACTGCAATCCGACCTTCGCCGGTGACACCATCTATGCCTGGTCTCAGGTCCTGGACCGGTTCGAGCTTCCCGGGCGCAGTGACCTGGGCGCCCTGCGGACCCGACTCGTCGCCGCCAAGGACCTGCCCGGTGCCGACTTCCCCCTCCGGGGCGAAGATGGGAAGTACCTCCCGGGGGTCGTCCTCGACCTCGACCTGACCGTGCTCATCCCCCGCCGCTGAGCAGGGTCGGTAAGGCTGGCACCGATGGTCATCGACCTGCACACGCACTCCAGCATCAGCGACGGCACCGAACCGCCACGCGGGGTGCTGGAGGCAGCCGCGACCTGTGGGATCGACGTCCTTGCCCTGACCGATCACGACACGACGGCAGGCTGGGACGAGGCAGCTGCGGCGGTGCCACTCACTGGTGTCTGCCTGGTGCGCGGGATCGAGATCTCGACGTCGCGGGCCGGGCGCAGCATCCACCTCCTCGGCTACCTCCTCGACGGTGCCCACGCTGCATTGCAGGCCGAGTTGGCTCAGGTCCGGTCCTCTCGGCGCACCCGGATGGACCGCATGGTGCAGGCGATGGCCGCCGACGGCATACCGATCTCCCTTACCGAGGTGCATGCGCAGCTGACGCCGGGTGCGACGCTTGGCCGACCGCACCTCGCCGATGCCCTCGTCGCCAAAGGGGTGGTCCCCCATCGGGATGCTGCCTTTCGGGACTACCTGCACGACGAGAGTCCCTACTACGTCTCGCACTACGCGATCGACCCGGTGCATGCCGTCCAGCTGGTTCACGCCGCCGGCGGGGTCGCCGTGATCGCCCACCCGTTCACCACGACTCGGGGCCGTGCCATGGACCCCGTGCTCGTCGAGGAGCTGGCCGCGGTCGGGCTCGACGGGATCGAGGCGCACCATCGTGACCACACGGACCAGGGCGTCGCGCTCGCTCTGCGCCTGGCCGCTGCCCTCGGCCTGCTCGTGACTGGCAGCAGCGACTACCACGGCACTGGCAAGCCGAACCGACTCGGGGAGAATACGACCAGCCCGGCGGTGCTCGCCGCAATCGAGGAGCGCGGCGCGCTGCCGGTGATCCGGCCCTGACCGCTCCCGGCGCCGAGCTCGAGGGCCTGCGCGGCGAGGACCGCGTCCGGGATGTCGTTGCCGCGGCGTAGCGTGCCCACAGTGAGCGGGCGGCAGGCGCGGGGCCAGCAACGCGGTCAGGGTGACCGCGTGTCAAGTGCCCCGCCCGTCGCCAGTGGAACCCCTGCGCCGCCCAGGCTGGCCGCGAGCCCGACCCTGTTGCACGCCCTCCTGGACTGCCCCCGCCGCTTCCGGATGCTCTATCTCGACCGCCCGTCACCGCGAAGACGGCCGCCGCGGGCACACACCACGCTCGGTGTTGCCGTGCACAGCGCCCTGGCGAAATGGTGGGACGTTCCGGAGCGCACCCCGCAGGCCGGAGCAGACCTGCTCCGGGCGATCTGGACAGACGTCGGCTTCCGCGACGCCGCGCAGTCCCGGGTGTGGCGTGAGCACAGCGCCGCACAGGTCGCGGCCTACCTGGGTGACGTCGACCCGAGCATGGAGCCGGCGGGGATTGAACGCACCCTGGGTTTCCCTCGAGGCCCGGTACGGTTCACCGGACGGATCGACCGGCTCGACGACCGTGCCGGTGAACTCGTCGTCGTCGACTACAAGACCTCACGCCAGGTCCCGACCGATGACGATGCCCGAACCTCGCTCGCGCTCGCGCTGTATGCCGCGGCGGCGTGGAGGGTGTTCCGTCGCCGCGTCCTACGGGTCGAGCTCCACCATGTCCCTACCGGTACCGTGCGCAGTCACGAGCACACGCCCGACTCCTTGACCCGTAAGGTCGACGAGGCGACATCGCTCGCGCTCGACGCATGGCGCCTGGAGGTGGAGTATGCCGAGCACGGTTCTGTGAGCGGGGCGTTCCCACCCAGGGTCGGCCCGCTCTGCGCATGGTGCGACGTACGGGCCCACTGCCCACCGGGTCAGGAATACGGCCCGGAGAAGTCCGACTGGGCCGC
>JBDIAO010000002.1:0-88478 GCA_039812375.1 Phycicoccus sp.
CCGATGCCGGGATCGACCCGGCATCCCGGATCATCGTGGTCACCGACCCGGGCAGCCCGCTCGACGCACAGGCACGCGCAGCGGCATACCGGGTGGTCAATGCCGACCCGCAGGTCGGCGGACGGTTCTCCGCCCTCACCGCCTTCGGGCTCGTCCCCTCCGGGCTGGCCGGCGCCGACATCACGGCGCTCCTCGACGGGGCCGACGAGGTGGGCGACCTGCTCGCTGCCGACGACGAGGCCAACCCGGGGCTCCGCCTCGGTGCGGCCATCGCCGGCACCTCCCCGCTGCGGGACAAGCTCGTCCTCGTCGCTGATGGCACCCCGATCGTCGGCTTCGCCGCCTGGGCCGAACAGCTCATCGCCGAGTCGACCGGCAAAGACGGCACGGGCATCCTCCCCGTCGTCGGTGACGGCGCGGCACCCGAACAGCTCTATCCCGACGGCACGGTGGTCCGCCTCGTCGACGCGGCCACGGACCCAGCCGCCGGACCCGGCGGCGTCAAGCGGGACAGCGGATCAAGCATCGAGGTGGCCGGCACCCTGGGTGCGCAGCTCCTGTTGTGGGAAGTGGCCACCTCGGTCGCTGGGCGCCTGCTGGGGATCAACCCGTTCGACCAGCCGGATGTCGAGAGCGCCAAGTCCGCAGCCCGCGAGTTGCTCAGCGGCGGCACCGGAAGCGCTCAGACACCAGCCTTCGTCGACGACGGGATCGAGGTGCGCGCCCTCGGTGGGGACTGGCTCGGGGGGGCGACGACTGTGCCGACCGCAGTGCGGGCCCTGCTTGACCAGCTCGACCCGGCACACGGCTACGTCGCGATCATGACCTACCTGGACCGTGAGCGATATGCCGATCTCGAGCACGTGGCCCGAGCGCTGTTCGAGGTCACCGGGCGCCCGGTCACCTTCGGCTGGGGGCCACGGTTCCTACACTCGACCGGGCAGTATCACAAGGGCGGCCCCAGGACCGGGGTCTACCTCCAGATCACCGGGACCCCGGAGCAAGATCTTGCGGTCCCGGGGCGGGACTTCACGTTCGGGGAGTTTCTGGCAGCCCAAGCCGGAGGGGACGCCCAGGTGCTTGCCGACCACGGCCGGCCGGTGCTGCGGCTGCACCTGAACACTCCGCAAGTCCAGGTGGCCACGGTGGCGGCTGTCCTGACCACGGCACCAGCCTGACCGTGACGCCAGATGGACCGCGACGCAGTCCTGACCCGTCGATGAGCACGCCGACCAACCCACTGCGCGACCCCCGGGACAAGCGTCTCCCCCGGATCGCCGGTCCGTGCAGCCTGGTCCTGTTCGGGGTCACTGGCGACTTGGCCACGAAGAAGCTCATGCCGGCCATCTATGACCTGGCCCACCGGGGACTACTACCTCCAGGGTTCTCGCTGGTCGGTTTCGCCCGCAGGGACTGGACGACTCAGGACTTCGACCGGATGGTCCATGATGCAGTCCGGGCCCATGCCCGCACCCCCTTCCGGGAGGAGGTGTGGCGCAGCCTGGCCGAGGGTCTACGGTTCGTCTCCGGAACCTTCAGCGACGCGGCCGCCTTCGACCGGCTCGCCCAGACCATGGCCGATCTCGACACCGAGCGCGGCACCGGCGGGAACCACGCGTTCTACCTCTCGGTCCCACCGGGACAGTTCGCCACGGTGTGCCAGCAGCTGCACCGCTCCGGACTCGCAGCCCCCGAGGCCGGCGCCTGGCGGCGGGTCGTCGTCGAGAAGCCTTTCGGGCACGACCTGGACAGCGCACGCGAACTCAACACGATCGTCGAGTCGGTCTTCCCCCGGGACGCGATCTTCCGGATCGACCACTACCTCGGCAAGGAGACCGTCCAGAATCTCCTGGCCCTGCGGTTCGCCAACCAGCTCTTTGAGCCCGTGTGGAATACGCACTACGTCGACCACGTGCAGATCACCATGGCCGAGGACATCGGGATCAGCGGCCGGGCCGGATACTACGACGGCATCGGGGCAGCCCGGGACGTCATGCAGAACCATCTCCTCCAGCTCCTCGCTCTGACCGCGATGGAGGAGCCGGTCTCCTTCGACGCTGCGCACCTGCGCGCCGAGAAGGAGAAAGTTCTCTCCGCGGTGCGTCTGCCAGCAGATCTCGCGCTGGGCACAGCCCGAGGCCAGTATGCCGCCGGGTGGCAGGGCGGGGAGCACGTTATCGGCTACCTCGCAGAGAACGGGGTGGCCCCCAACTCCGGCACCGAGACGTATGCCGCGCTCCGCCTGGAGATCGACACCCGCCGGTGGGCGGGGGTGCCGTTCTATCTGCGCACCGGCAAACGCCTCGGCAAACGGGTCACCGAGATCGCGGTCGTCTTCAGGAAGGCACCGCGGCTGCCGTTCAGCGACACGTCGACCGAGGAGCTCGGCCAGAACGCCATCGTCATCCGGGTCCAGCCGGACGAGGGGGTGACACTCCGGTTTGGCGCCAAGATCCCCGGGGCACAGATGGACATCCGGGACGTCACGATGGACTTCGGCTACGGCCGCGCCTTCACCGAGTCCTCCCCCGAAGCCTATGAGCGCCTCATCCTCGACGTCCTCCTCGGCGACCCACCGCTGTTCCCCCGGCACGAGGAGGTGGAACTGTCCTGGCGGATCCTCGACCCGATCGAGCACTATTGGGCTGGAGCTGGGGCGCCACAGCCGTACGAGTCCGGCGGCTGGGGTCCGCGCAGCGCCGATGAACTCATGGCCCGGGACGGGCGGGCGTGGAGGATGCCATGATCATCGACCTGCCGAGCACGACGACCGCCCAGGTCAACGGACAGCTCGTCCGGCTGCGGGACGAGGTCGGCGCGATGGCCCTGACCCGAGTACTCACGCTGGTGGTCATCATCGACGAGACCGGTGTGGACCGGGCCGTCGAGATCGCTATGGAGGCCAGTCGGCAGCACCCGTGTCGGATCATCGTCCTGGTCACGGCGAACCGGCGTGGATCGGCCCGGCTGGACGCGCAGATCCGTCTGGGTGGGGATGCCGGTGCCAGCGAGGTCGTCATCCTGCGGCTGTACGGACCTCTCGGTCAGCACGGACGCAGTGTCGTCACTCCCCTACTCCTGGCCGACTCCCCACTCGTCGTGTGGTGGCCCGGTGAAGTTCCCGCGGACCCGTCCGCGGACCCGGTCGGCGAGATGGCCCAGCGCAGGATCACCGACGCCGTGCAGGATCCGGCCCGGCCGCAGTCCACACTCCGGCGGCTGTCGGCGGCATACGCCCCCGGGGACACCGACCTCGCCTGGGCCCGGATCACGTTGTGGCGTGGTCTGCTGGCGGCCGCGCTCGATGAACCACCTTATGAGCCGATCCGTGCCGGGCTGGTCACCGGCGCCCCGGACAGTCCTTCGGCGGACCTGCTCGCAGGCTGGCTCGCCCATCGACTGGCCTGCCCGGTCACGATCACCCGCTCACCTGCCGGGTCCGGAATCGTCGGCGTCCGGCTCGAGCGAAGCAGTGGACCCTTGGAGCTGGAGCGGCCCGCCGAGGGGAATGGGGCGATCCTGCGTCAGCCGGGACAGAACGACAGGAGCATCGCCCTTCCCCGCCGCCGCGACGCCGAGTGCCTGGCCGACGAGTTGCGCCGGCTCGACCCGGACGACGTGTATGCCGATGCCCTCGTCCATGGACTGCCGGCGGTGCGAACCCGGCGAGCAACCCGTCCGATCCGAGCGCTGCACCAGGAGTCCTCATGAGTTCTGCCACGGTCCAGGTCCTGCCCGACAAGGATGCCGTCGCCACCGCCGCCGCCATGGCCCTGACCGCACGGTTGCGCGAGGTGCTCGCACGAGACCAAGAGGCTCACCTGGCCCTGACCGGCGGCTCCTTGGGGTCGCTGTTGTGGGCGGCGGTGACGGCCGGCGGAGCCACCAGGGTGGACTGGTCCCGGGTGCGGGTGTGGTGGGGTGACGAACGGTGGCTTCCCGCCGGTGACCCAGACCGCAACGACACCCAGAATGATGCTGCCGGGCTCGCCGGGCTCGGCCTCGATCCGGCGAAGGTGCACCGGGTTGCCGGCCCCGACGTTGCCCCGACCACGGAAGAGGCAGCCCTGGCCTACGCGGCGACGCTGCAGGCCCACGGCAAAGGCAACTGGGACATCGTCATCCTGGGGGTCGGACCGGACGGGCACGTTGCCTCACTCTTCCCCCATCACCTGGCGCAGCGGGTCACCGACGCGACCACGGTGGCCGTGCACAACTCGCCGAAACCGCCCCCCTCGCGAGTGTCGCTGACCTTCCCGTGCCTGAACCGGGCCGAGTCCGTCTGGTTCGTCGTCGCCGGTGCCGACAAGGCCCAGGCGGTCGCCGACGGGGTGCCTGGGACCGCCGATGCCTGGGATGTGCCCTGTGCCGGGGTGCACGGCACGCGTGAGACGACCTGGTTCGTCGACGTGGCCGCTGCCGGCAGCCTCCAGCCTGCGCCCGCAGGACCTGCCCGTCCGCTGGAGCCGCTCAGCGAATGAGGCCGCGTCCGCGCAGGCTCTCGAGTGCCTCGTCGAGTATCTTCGCCCCGTCCACGTCGCTGCGACGTTCCTTCACATAAGCCAGATGAGTCTTGTAGGGCTCGACCTTGGGCGGCGTCGGTGGGCTCTCCCGGTCCGTGCCGGCCGGGAAACCGCACCGCGGACAGTCCCAGGTCTCGGGGATCTCGACGCCGTCCTCCTGGGCGAAGCTCGGCCTCGTCTCGTGTCCGTTGGCGCACCAGAAGGCCACCACCGTCCGCGGGGCACTCTCGCCACGCTCGTTCTCACCCATCGGGCCGGCGCCGACCCGGCTGCCTCGAATTGCGTTGCCACCAGCCATGGTTGTCCCGTGGGTGCCTTCCTGTGAGGTCTCGGTGAGGAGAGTGTCAGATCGGGTGGCTCAGTGCGCGAATCGGTCGAGCACACCCAGCCCGACGATGCAGGTGAACCACACAACGGCCACGGCGACCGTGATCCGGTCGAGGTTACGCTCGGCGACCGAGGAGCCACCCAAGGAGGTCGACATCCCACCGCCGAACATGTCGGACAGCCCGCCGCCCTTGCCCTTGTGCATGAGGATGAGCAGGGTCAGGAACAGCCCGCCGAGAACGAGGAGGACCTGGAGTCCGACACGCACTGCCTGCACTGGTGACACTCTCTCTCGTTGACGCGACGCCGCGCGTCCCGGCGAGCGGAACGCGCGGCGTCAAGGATAACCCGAAGTCGCTCAGCGCGTGCTCAGGTGGCTCCGGTAGCGGCAGATCGCCGAGAACTCCTCGGCGTCCAGCGAGGCGCCTCCGACGAGGGCTCCGTCGACGTCCTCCTCAGCCATGATCGCGGCAACATTGCTCGACTTGACTGACCCGCCGTACAGGATCCGCATCCCGTCGGCGACGTCACCCGTGGACAGCTCCGCGATCTTGGTGCGAATGGCGGCGCACACCTCCTGTGCATCCTGGGGGGTAGCCACCTCACCGGTGCCGATCGCCCAGACAGGTTCGTAGGCGATGACGATCCGGCGCAACTCCTCGGCACTGAGCCCGGCCAGCGCCGCCTCGACCTGAGCCAGGACATGCGGTACGTGGTTGCCAGCCTGCCGGACCGCCAGCCCTTCGCCGCAGCAGAAGATCGGTGTCAGCCCGTGCCTGAGCGCGGCCCGTACCTTGGCCCCGACGACCTCATCGAACTCGCTGTGATACTCGCGCCGCTCACTGTGCCCCACGGTGACGTAGGTGCAGCCGAGCTTGGCCAGGAAAGATCCACTGACCTCTCCGGTGTAGGCCCCCGCATCGTGGACAGAGAGGTCCTGCGCCCCGAACTTCAGCGACATCCGGTCCCCCTCGACGAGGGTCTGCACACTGCGGAGGTCGGTGAACGGTGGGAGCACCGCGACCTCGACGGCTTCGTGGTCGTGCTTCCCGTCGCGCAACGTCCAGTCGAGCTTCTGCACCAGGTGGGTGGCCTGGAGGTGGTCGAGGTTCATCTTCCAATTGCCCGCCATGAGCGGGACCCGGCCGGTGGTCATTCAGTTCTCCTTGTCGAGGATCGCGATACCGGGCAGCTCCTTGCCCTCGAGGTACTCCAGGGAGGCGCCGCCACCGGTGGAGATATGGCCGAACTGATCGTCGGCGAACCCGAGCAAGCGCACCGCCGCCGCGGAGTCGCCACCGCCGACGACGGTCAGGGCGCCGCGCGCGCTCGCGTCGGCGAGGGCCTGAGCGAGCGCCTTGGTGCCGGCGGCATACGGAGCCATCTCGAAGGCGCCCATCGGCCCGTTCCAGAAGACGGTGGCCGCATCAGCGAGAGCGTCGGCATACCGGCGGGCGGACTCGGGTCCGATGTCCAGACCCATCATGTCGTCAGGGATCGCGTCAGCGGACACGGTGACGATGTCGGTGTCGGCGCTGAACTCCTTTCCACAGACGATGTCGACGGGCAGCAGGATCTCCACTCCGGACTCCTTGGCCCGGGTCAGGTAGCCCCGGCAGGCAGCCACACTCTGCTCGTCGAACAGGCTGGTGCCGATCCCGTAGCCCTGCGCGGCGAGGAACGTGAAGAGCATCCCGCCGCCGATGAGGAGCCGGTCAGCGGTGCCGAGCAGGTTGTCGATCACTGCGAGCTTGTCGGCGACCTTCGCCCCGCCGAGCACGACGACGTAGGGCCGTTGTGGGTCCTGGGTCAGGCGGCGGAGCACATCGACCTCCGCCTTGACCAGGCCGCCCATGGCAGCCGGCAGCCGGGTGGCCACGTCATAGACCGACGCCTGCTTGCGGTGGACGACGCCGAAACCGTCGGAGACGTAGGCGTCCGCCAGCCCGGCGAGCGCGTCGGCGAAGGCGGCTCGCTCGGCATCGGTCTTCGCGGTCTCGCCTCTGTTGAACCGGAGGTTCTCCAGCAAGGCGATGTCCCCGTCGCCCAACGCCGCAACCACGGCCCGGGCGTTCTCGCCGACCGTGTCGGTGGCAAAGGCGACGTCTCGGCCGAGGAGGTCCCCGAGCCGGACGGCGACCGGAGCGAGAGAGTACCTCGCCTCCGGTTCACCCTTGGGGCGGCCGAGGTGGGCGCACACAATGACGCGTGCGCCCGCCTCGGACAAGGTGCGGATCGTGGGCAACGAGGCCCGGATCCGGCCGTCGTCGGTGATCGTCGCGCCGTCCAGCGGCACGTTGAGGTCGGACCGGACGAGCACGCGCTTGCCGCGCAGGTCACCCAGGGAGGCGAGGTCACTCATGGTGCGGGATTCGCTTCCTTCGGCCCGCTCACAGGCTCTTGCCGACGAGGAGAGTGAGGTCGATAAGGCGGTTGGAGTAGCCCCACTCGTTGTCGTACCAGCCGACGACCTTGACCTGGTTGCCGATGACCTTGGTCAGGCCGGCGTCGAAGATGCACGAGTGCGGGTCGGTGACGATGTCGGCGGAGACGATCGGGTCCTCGGTGTATTTCAGGATTCCGTTGAGCGGGCCGTCGGCGGCCGCCTTGACGATCGCATTGACCTCTTCGACGCTGGTCTCGCGGGAGGACTCGAACGTCAGATCGGTGGCTGAGCCGGTCGGGGTGGGTACCCGCAACGCGTAGCCGTCGAGCTTGCCCTTGAGTTCGGGCATGACCAGGCCGATGGCCTTGGCGGCGCCGGTGCTCGTCGGGATGATCGACAAGGCGGCGGCCCGGGCCCGGCGCAGGTCCTTGTGCGGCGCGTCGAGCAGGTTCTGGTCCGCGGTGTAGGCGTGAATCGTCGTCATCAGGCCCTTGACGATGCCGAGCTCGTCGTTGAGTGCCTTGGCCATCGGGGCGAGGCAGTTCGTCGTGCACGAGGCGTTGGAGATGACGTGGTGCGTGGCTGGGTCGTAGTCGCCGTCGTTGACCCCGAGGACGAAAGTGGCGTCCTCGTTCTTGCCGGGGGCGGAGATGATGACCTTCTTCGCGCCGCCGGTGAGGTGGCCGCGCGCGGCGTTGGCGTCGGTGAACCGGCCGGTGGACTCGATGACGACGTCGGCGCCGACCTGGCCCCAAGGGATCTTCGCGGGGTCGGTCTCGGCGAAGATCCGGATGCTCTGGTCGCCGACGGTGATGGCGTCCTCGCTCGCACTGACCTCGTCGGCCAGGACGCCGAGGACCGAGTCGTACTTGAGCAAGTGCGCGATGGTCTTGTTGTCCATCAGGTCGTTTGCGGCGACGATCTCAATGTCGGCGCCGGATGCCTGCACGGCGCGGAAGAAGTTGCGGCCGATGCGGCCGAAGCCGTTGATCCCTACGCGAACGGTCACGGGGTACTGCCCTCCTGGTCGTTGGGGGTGTGCCGCGTGCGCCGCGGCACGGTTCCACCCCCCAGCCTAGTGGGCCCACTCCCTCGGGAAGAAACGCTCGGAAAGAAACGCGTCAACCCGGGATGACACCGGTCAACTGTCGAGCAGATCCGGGGTCAGGCCCGCCTCCGTGGTCGGCAGGCCAAGTTCCACCGCGCGCTTGTCAGCCATGGCGAGCAGGCGGCGAATCCGTCCCGCGACGGCATCCTTGGTCATCGGCGGATCGGCGAGCTGGCCGAGCTCCTCGAGACTGGCCTGTTTGTGCCGCAAACGCAGGACTCCCGCCTCGTGGAGGTGCTCGGGGATGTCGTCGCCGAGGATCTCCATCGCTCGCTGCACCCGTGAGCCGGCGGCAACAGCCGCTCGGGCGGAGCGGCGCAGGTTGGCGTCGTCGAAGTTCGCCAGCCTGTTCGCGGTGGCCCGCACCTCGCGGCGCATCCGGCGCTCCTCCCAGGCCAGGACCGCATCGTGGGCACCGAGCCGGACGAGCATCGCGCTGATGGCGTCGCCGTCCCGGATGACGACCCGATCGGCGCCCCGGACCTCGCGGGCCTTGGCCGGGACGTCGAGCCGGCGAGCAGCGCCGACGAGCGCGAGCGCAGCCTCAGGACCGGGACAGGTCACTTCCATGGAGGACGAGCGGCCCGGTTCGGTGAGCGATCCGTGGGCGAGGAAGGCGCCGCGCCAGGCAGCCTCGGCATCGCAGGTGGCGCCGGCCACGACCCGCGGGGGCAGGCCCCGGACCGGGCGCCCGGCGCGGTCGACCAGGCCGGACTGGCGAGCCAGCTCGGGACCCCCGTCGACGACGCGCACGACGTAACGCGACCCCTTGCGCAGCCCACCCGCGGCGAGGACGAGCACCTCGGGGGCCAGCCCATAGAGTTCCATGAGGTCCCGTCGGAGCCGACGGGCGACGTTGGGGGTGTCGAGCTCGGCCTCGATGACTACGTGCCGGCCGACGAGGTGCAGTCCCCCAGCGAAGCGCAGCAGAGTGGCAACCTCGGACTTGCGGCAGCAGGGCCGGGACACGTCGAGGCGGCTGAGCTCGTCCTTGACCCGAGCCGTCATCGCCATGGCGTCATCCTCCCATGCTCCGGTGGACCCCCGATCCGGCCAGCATGATGTCCTGGAGGGCGGCAGCATACCGTAGCGGGTCATGCACGGTCGGGGTGGCGCGTTGCGCGAGTCCGGTCAGGTGGAGTTCGGCGCCGACGGCCCGACAGGTCCGTTCCAGCGGATCGGGGTCCCCGACAACCCGGGGGTCAGCCAGGACGACGTCGAGGCGTACCTCGGGGGCGTGCTCGACGAAGCTCTCGACATACTGTGCGGCGCCGAAGCCGGCTGTCTCCGCGGTCTGCATTTGCAGGTTGAGCGCGAGCAGTCGGCGGGCTCGGGTCACCCCCAAGGCCTCCCGGAGGTCCGGGACGAGCAGGTGTGGCATGACCGAGGTGAACCAGGACCCGGGCCCGAGGACGACCCAGTCCGCGGCCCGGATCGCGGCGACGGACTCCGGGTATGCCGGCGGTGCGTGCGGAAGCAGGCGCACCTCGACGACGCGTCCGCGGGTCGCGGCGACCTCGGCCTGCCCCTCGACGAGGGTGACCTCGTCCGGCGTGGAGGGGTCGGCGCCCAGGACGTCGGCGACGATATCGAGCGGGACAGCCGCCATCGGCAGTACCCGCCCGTGGGCCCGCAACAGCGACCGCACGAGTTCGAGGCCGGCGACCGGGTCGTCATGCAGTTCCCACAGTGCCAAGATGAGCAGGTTACCCAGGGCGTGCCCGGCGAGCGGGCTGTCACCGCTGAACCGGTGTTGGAGGACGTCGCGCCAGATGTGACCCCACTCGGAGTCGTCACACAAGGCGGCCAGGGCCATCCTCAGGTCGCCCGGGGGCAGGATCCCGAACTCCCGGCGCAGCCGTCCACTGGAGCCGCCGTTGTCGGCGACGGTGACAATTGCGGTGACCTCCTCGGTGAGGAAGCGTAGCGCCGACAAGGTGGCCGCCAGGCCATGGCCCCCACCCAGGGCCGCGACGATCGGGGCGTTCACTCCTGCCCCAGGTCGCGGTGGACCACGAACGTCGTCACCGCCGGGCTGGACAGTCGGGTGGCGAGTTCCTCGGCGATCGCCACCGAGCGGTGTTTGCCGCCGGTGCAGCCGACCGCCAGAGTGGCATACCGACGTCCCTCCGCGGCATACCCCTTCCGGACGGTCTCGATGAGCGCGACGAGCCGGTCGACGAACTCCTCAGCACCCTCGGCGCCGAGGACGTAGGCCGCCACCTGCTCGTCGCGACCGGTGAGAGCCTTGAGCTCAGGCACCCAGAAGGGGTTAGGCAGGAAGCGCAGATCGAAAACGAAGTCGGCGTCGAGTGGCAGGCCGTACTTGAATCCGAAGGACATCACCGCCAGCCGCACGCTCTCGCCATGCGCGGGGTCGGTCAGGGCCTTCACCTTGGCGGTCAGCTGGTGCACATTCAGGCTTGAGGTGTCGATGACGAGGTCGGCCTCGGAGCGCACGTCGGACAGAGCCTCCCGTTCCCGGTGGATGCCGTCGAGGAGCCGCCCTTCGCCTTGCAGCGGATGCGGGCGGCGCACCGACTCGAACCGGCGCACGAGAGCCTCGTCGGAAGCATCGAGGAAGAGCATCCGAGGCCGCCAGTCGTGGCTGCGCAACCCGTCCAGCGTGCTGCGCAGCCCCTCGAGGGCACTGGCCCAGTCGTCGAGCAGCTGCTGGGCCCGCACGACAGCCGCCATCGGCGGGGCGTCTTTGCCGTCGCGCTGGGCTTGGCGCGCCAGCTTGGCCAAGGCGACGAGGAGCGAGGGGGGGAGGTTGTCGACGACATACCATCCTTGGTCCTCGAGGACGTTCGCCGCGGTCGTGCGGCCTGCTCCGCTCATCCCGGTGACGATGACGAAGTCCCGGTGGCTCAGCGGAGAGAGCCGGTGTCGCGCACGGCGTCGCCCCCCTCGCTCGAGCGCTGACCTGTCGCCACCTCGGCTGTCGCCCACCGATCCGTCGCCCGCTGATCCTTCCCCCGCCGATCCGTCACTGGCTCCGGCACCCATCGCGCCCGTGATGTCCTCCTCACCCATCGAGTACCTCCCCGGTCGTGACGTTGACGGCCGGCGTCGCCTCCGCGCCCCCAGCCAAGCCGTTGAGGATCGCCGTGGCAAGTGCGGGGCCGATCCCGGGCACGCTGCACAGTGCCTGCACGTCAGCGGTCCGGATTCGCTTGACCGACCCGAAGGCGCGCAACAGGGCCTTGCGCTTGACCTCACCGAGGCCGGGTATGCCGTCAAGTGCGCTCTGGGTCATTGCTGCACTGCGCCGCTGGCGGTGGAACGTAATCGCGAACCTGTGGGCCTCGTCCCGCAGCCGCTGCAGCAGATAGAGCCCCTCGCTCGTGCGCGGCAGGATGACCGGGTAGTCCTCCCCGGGCAGCCACACCTCCTCGAGTCGTTTGGCCAGGCCGATGAGCCCGACGTCAACGACTCCGACGTCGCGCAGTGCGGCGGCCGCGGCGTTCACCTGCGGCAGGCCCCCGTCGACCACGATGAGACTCGGCGGATACGCGAAACGCCGCAACCGACCGGTCTCCTCGTCCCGGCCGGGGCCAGCCGCGCGGTCGGCAAGGAGTCGCTGGAAGCGCCGGGTGAGAACCTCGTGCATGGCCGCGGTGTCGTCGGTGCGACCGTCGCCGTCCCCCCGGATGACGAACCGGCGGTACTCCGACTTGCGGGGCAGCCCGTCCTCGAAGACGACCATCGAGCCGACGACCTCCTGGCCTTGGACGTGGCTGATGTCGTAGCACTCGATCCGCAACGGGTTCTCGTCGAGATGGAGATGATCTTGGAGCTGCTGCAGAGCCTGGCCACGGGTCGTCAGGTCGCCCGCCCTGCTGACCTTGTGCCGTGCCAGGCTCTGGGTCGCGTTGCGCGCGACGGTCTCGAGCAGGGCTCGCTTGTCGCCGCGCCGGGGCACCCGCAGGTCGACCCGGGAGCCACGCAAGCCGCAGAGCCAGTCAGCGAGGGTCTCGTGCTCTGGGGGCAGGACGGGCACCAGCACCTCCTTGGGGACCGCGTCCCCGGACTCCCCTCCGTAGACTTGCTGGAGCAGGTGTTCGATCACCTCCGGAGTGGACTCGGCGTCCCGTTCCGCGACCCAGCCACGTTGCCCACGCACCCGGCCGCGCCGGACGTGGAACACCTGGACGGCGACCTCGAGTTCGTCCTCGGCGAGCGCGAACACGTCGGCGTCGGTGGCATCGGGCAGGACGACCGCGGACCTCTCGAGCACCCGGTCCAGAGCGGCCAGGTCATCGCGCAGGCGGGCGGCTTCCTCGAACTCCAGGACAGCCGCCGCGCCACGCATACGTTCCTCGATCCGTCGGCGGAACTTGCCCGTCTCGCCGGCCATGAACTCACAGAACTCCTCAGCGATCTGCCGGTGGGTGGCCGCGTCGACTCGGCCCACACACGGGGCGGAGCACTTGTCGATATATCCCAGAAGGCACGGACGGCCCACCTGCTCGGCACGTCTGAACACTCCTGGGGAGCAGGTGCGCACGGGAAAGACCCGGAGCACGAGATCGAGGGTCTCCCGGATGGCCCAGGCGTGCGCATAGGGACCGAAGTAGCGGACGCCCTTGCGTTTGGCGCCGCGCAGGACCATCGCCCGGGGGTACTCCTCAGCCATAGTCACCGCGAGATACGGATAGGACTTGTCGTCGCGGTAGCGGACGTTGAATCGCGGATCGAACTCCTTGATCCAGCTGTACTCGAGTTGGAGGGCCTCGACCTCGGTGGCTACGACGGTCCACTCGACCTTCGCCCCGGTGCTGACCATGCTCGCGGTGCGCGGGTGCAGCCCCGCGACGTCCTGAAAGTAGGAAGAGAGCCGGGCTCGCAGGTTCTTGGCTTTGCCGACATAGATGACCCGGCCGTGATCGTCTCGGAAGCGGTAGACCCCCGGTTCGGTCGGGATCGACCCCGGCGCCGGTCGGTACGTGGACGGGTCGGCCATGCCACCCACTCTAGAGATTCAGGTCCGCCCCACCCATACGCCCAGGAACCCGACCCCACCCGCCTCACCCGTTCCACTCGTCCCATCACCACCTCACGCGCCCCACCAGTCCCATCACCACCTCACGCGCCCCACCTGTCCCACGATTTCGGGATGCTCCCGGAATCATGGCGACACCCCGGAAGGTTTCCGGGGTGTCGCCATGCTTGCGGGGTGTCACGCTCGCTTGCGGGGTGTCACGCTCGCTTGCGGGGGCCTAGGTTCGGCGCAGGCGCCTCCACCTCCGCATGCGAGTGGGTATGCCGTCCGTCGGTTCGAGATCGCCCGGTACTCGGCGCAGAACCAGACAGTGCGGCTGCCGCCCTGACCCACGACAGCATGAGCCTCGGCCGGTCGAGATCAGCCCAGGTCACCCGAACCAGGCTCCAACCCAGCCGGCGAAGACGGTCCTCACGCTTCTTCTCCCGCCAGAGAGCCTCGACGCCCCCGTCGTCGTACTTCACGCGCCCGTCGAACTCGAGGAGGACTCTGGTGCCCCTCACCCTGAAGTCCGCCCTGGCGATGACCTGGCCCTGCTCGATCACCACGAACTGAGGCTCGAGATCGACCCCAAGGCAGGTGAGGGCGACCCGCAGGAGAGACTCGCCGACACTCTCGCTGCGCGCATCGCTCAAGCGGAGCATCGCGTGCGCACGCTGGATGTGGCGGTGGCCCAATCGGCCTGCGACCGTCATCTCGAGTTGCTCCCGGGTGACAGCGCCACTGTGCAAGGCCTGGTCCGCGGCCACGACTCCGGCGAGAGCCCCGTGCCTTTGGCTCGCCTGGACCACTGCGGTGGCGATGGGAACAGCTGGGCCCAGCCATGTCGTCACTGCGTCGCCGCTCAGTGGGCGAAGCAGTGCCCCGCTTCGGGAGAGTTGACGCCGCAGCGGCCTCTCCAGCAAGGCTCGGGACAGTCCACATCCCCAGACCGGTAGGTGATGGGCCAGCAGCGCGGACGGGCCAGCCAGGACAGCATCCGGATAGAGCAGCAGGAGCGCCCGACACAGCTCGATGTGCGCGTCCTCGGCTCGCGTAGGCGCGGAGCCCACGGCATACGCTCCGCGGGCGAGCCTCCGGACGGCTGCCGAAGACACGAGGGAACTGAGTGTGTACGAGCAGACTCCGAGGTTCCCGGCCTGGGCCGCGGTGAACACACCGTTCTGAGCTTGCGCCATGCGCAACACCTGGGTCACGTTGTCCATGTCCCCGACGTTGACAGTGCCGACGGGCTCCGCGAGCTACGCCTGGAGGTCCTGTGGACCAACCGGTCACGCCTCCCCTACCTGTGGAGGAAGGGGCGCGTCGGGCGCGACACCCCGGGAGGTTGGCGACATCCCGGAAACCTTCCGGGGTGTCGCCACGATTTCGGGATCATCCCGAAATCGTGAGGCGGGCGGGGCGGGTGAGGCGGGTGATGCGCTAGCTGACGCTGAGCCCGTCGGCGGAGACGGTCACCGACTTCTTCGGCAGGGCCTTCTCGGCGGGACCGCGCCTGACCGCCCCCGTTGCCGCGTCGAACTGACTGCCGTGGCAGGGACAGGTGATGAGCCCGTCTTTCACGCTCCCCACCGTGCACCCGGCGTGGGTGCATGTCGCGCTGAACGCCTCGAAGGTGCCCTGAGTGGGCTGGGTGAGAACTACGTCGAGCTTGGGGAACACCTTGCCCCCACCGACTGGGATCTCCGCGGGACTGATCAGCTGGCCGGCACCTGACGCCGTCTGCGTCCCCGCGGCAGCTGAACTCGACGCCGACCCGCCCTGATCGGCGCCGCAACCGCTCAGGGCGAGTCCGGCCGCTCCCACGACACTGACGCCGACGAGACGAACTGCCGTCCGTCGGTCCAGCGGATCCTTGGTCATCGAAGACTCCATTCTGTGGGTCAGCACCGGGGTCGAGTATGCCGCGTGCAGCTGAACGCGCCCCGCCGGTCCGGCCAGGCGGGCCCCAGACCCAACCACGGAAGCCACCGTGGTCCCGGAGCGCGCCAAGGAAAGGTAACTCGTTGGTAACGACTCTGCCTGCGCACCCGTGAGGGGGTGGCTGGGGTCCGGACCTGCCGTTACTCTTCTCCAAGTTTGCCGACAGGGTGAGCTTGGGGCGGTTGACAAGACGAAGAAGACAACGAGACCGCCCACGAAGAGATAATTCCCAACAGGAGGAAACGTGCCTCAGCGTTCCGTGGTGATGATCGGCAGCACGCTGGTCGTCGCATCCCTCGCCCTGGCCGGTTGCGGCTCGCGATCCGACAACGCCGGCTCGGGTGGTGGCAGCGACAGCGGTGGCAAGGTGGTCACCATCGGTGTCATCGCGCCGCTCTCGGGCGACCTCGCTGCCCTGGGCAAGGGGATCCAGAACAGTGTCGACCTGGCCATCAGGCAGGCCAACGAAAGCAAGGCCGTGCCTGGCTGGACGATCAAGATGTCCGCTCAGGACGACGAGGCCAAGCCGGATGTCGGCAAGAACGCTGCGACCAAGCTCGCCTCGGACGACACCGTCATCGGCGTGGTCGGCACACTCAACTCATCAGTGGCCCAGAGTGTGCAGCCCGTTCTCGCCGCCGCGGACATCGCCCAGATCTCCCCGGCCAACACCAACCCGAGCCTGACCAAGGGTGCGGACTTCGCGACGAGCCCCAAGCGCACCTACCCAGGCTACTTCCGGACCTGCACCACCGATGCGATCCAGGGCCCCTTCGCCGCCCAGTACCTGTTCAACAAGGCGGGGATCAAGGAAGTCGCGACGATCCACGACAAGAAGACCTACGGCCAGGGCCTGGCCGAGGCCTTCGCGGCCGAGTTCGAGAAGCTCGGCGGCAAGGTCGTCTCCAAAGAGACGATCAACCCGGACGACGACAAGTACGACGCAGTGATCAGCAAGGTCAAGCCGACCAACCCGGGTGCGGTCTACTACGGCGGCGAGTACCCGCAGGCTGGCCCGCTGTCCCAGCAGATGAAGGCGGCCGGACTCAACGTCCCGCTCATGGGTGGTGACGGCATCTTCGACCCGAAGTTCATCGAACTGGCCGGCGCGACCTCCAACGGTGACCTGGCCACCTCGGTCGGCGCCCCGACCGAGACGCTGGACTCGGCCAAGGCCTTCGTCGAGGCATACGGCAAGGCCGGGTTCTCCGAGCCGTATGGCGCCTACGGTGCCTACGCCTATGACGCCGCCCAGGCAATCATCGAAGGCATGAAGGTCTCGCTCAAGGACGCCACGAGCGTCAAGGACGCCCGCAAGGCGACCATCGAGGCGATCGGCAAGGTCTCCTTCGAGGGTGCGACCGGGACCGTGTCATTCGACGAGTTCGGCGACACGACCAACCGAGTTCTCACCGTCTACGTGGTCGAGGGTGGCAAGTGGGTGGCCAAGCTCACCGACACCTTCAAGTGAGTCGTCACTGACCGCGTGATGCGCACCTCGAACGGCGGGGATGGCCCAGGCCAACCCCGCCGTTCGCCTGCCTACGCGCACCATACGTCGCTGAACCCGAGGCGCGGCGAGAGTCCGACGCGGAGCGACCACCGCGACACCGTCCTCACCTCGCTCAATGAGTGATGTAGATCACATCGTCACCCGCTACGCTCCCCCCAGCCACAACATCCCGACACCGAGGAGTTCACGTGGAAGCCTTCGCCCAGCAGCTCGTCAACGGGCTGACCCTGGGCTCGCTCTATGCCTTGATCGCGGTGGGTTACACCGTCGTCTACGGCATCGTCCAACTGATCAACTTCGCCCACGGTGAGGTGTTCATGATCGGTGCGTTCGGTGCCTTGTCGACGTGGCTCATCCTCTTCAAGGGCCAGACCGGGCTCTGGGTTCTGCCGTTCATGATCATCGGCGCAATGATCGCCTCGGTGCTCACGGCCGTGGTCATGGAACGAGTCGCCTACCGACCGCTGCGGGGGGCTCCCCGCCTGGCCCCGCTCATCACGGCGATCGGGATCTCGGTCTTCCTCCAGGAGTTCGTCCGGCTCTTCTACGGGCGGGTCCCCTTCGTCAACTTCCCCGACGCCAAGCAGAAGGTCACCTTCCCGCAGATCGACGTCGTCACCGGACCTGCGTTGACCCTGGGTGGGGTGACCATCCAGCGGGCGGCGCTGTTCACCATCGGCTGTCTGTTGATGAGCGCCGCGGGGCTGTGGTATTTCATCAACCGAACGAAGATGGGCCGGGGGATGCAGGCGGTCTCGCAGGACCCGGACACCGCCCGCCTCATGGGGATCAACGTCGACCGGGTCATCGTGGTCGCCTTCGCGCTCGGCGCTTTCCTCGCCGCCCTCGCCGGGGTCGCCCAGGGTCTCCAAGTGACCAACATCAACTTCCGGATGGGCTTCCTCGCGGGCCTGAAGGCGTTCACCGCCGCCGTCCTCGGCGGCATCGGCAACATCTGGGGAGCCGTCGTCGGTGGCCTCGTGCTCGGGATCGTCGAAGCGATGGCCGTCCAGTTCATCCCGGGAACGTTCGGGGGTAGCCCGTGGAAGGATGTGTGGGCGTTCGCCATGCTCATCATCGTCCTGGTCTTCCGACCCCAGGGGCTTCTCGGCGCGAGGGTGGTGGACCGGGCATGATCCATATCGCCATCTCCGAATCCACCCGGGAGCAGCACGGTGCCAAGGCCCCGGTGCTCGCGCTCGCCGGCGGCGTTATCGCCATCCTCAGCGGCTTGCTGTCCTGGTCCGCGGACCGTTCGGTCCTCAACGACGTCAGCATCCGCTTCTCCCCCATCGGCGCCCAGTTCTATGTCATGGTCATCGGCGCGCTTGCGGTCATCTTCGGTGTGCTGCTCACCCGGCGCCCAGCCTGGATGAGCCCGGGTCGAGGGCTGCGCATCCTCGGCTGGGTGACGATCATCTTCGCCCTGCTCATGATGATCGGACCGATCGGCTTCGGCACCGGGGCACTGGCCAACCTCAACGAGGGACTGCCGGTCCTCCTCGTCGGCGGGGTCCTCATCCTGCTCTCCGGCCTGCTCACCCCGGACGTCACGATCGATGTCCGCACGTGGCCGCGACTGAACAGCAACATCGAGATCCTCATCATCGTCGCGATGATGGCCCTGTTGCTCTTCATCGTCGCGTATGCCCTGAACCAAGACAGCTGGACCTTCGTCGGCTTCCTGCTGATGCTCGTCGGGGTGGCGGGAGCGGCGTTCGGAACCGGACTCGGTGGCTACCTCGGGTTCATCGGCGCCAACAACCGTCGTCCCCTGCTGCTCGGCGCCTTCGTCGTCGCGTTCCTGTTCCCGTTCACCCAGAATGGGTCGGACGCGAACATGTCGATCGCGACCCAGATCCTCGTCTTCGCCGCAACGGCCCTGGGCCTCAACATCGTCGTCGGCCTGGCCGGCCTGCTCGACCTGGGTTACATCGCCTTCCTCGGCACCGGTGCATACGTCGGCGCGATGCTGTCCCAGTCGGCGTTCGCGACGATCGGATGGAAGCCACCGTTCCTCGTCGTGGTCGTCATCGGCAGCATCATCGCGGCGATCTTCGGCCTGATCATCGGCTCACCCACCCTGCGCGTGTCCGGTGACTACCTGGCGATCGTCACCCTCGGCTTCGGAGAGATCTTCCGGCTGACGATGTTCAACCTCGACGGCAACAACGGACCGAAGCTCACCAACGGGCCTAACGGCATACCCGGAATCCCCGACCTCAACTTCTTCGGGTTCGACTTCGGCCAGCCGCATGTGATCTTCGGCATCGAGATCGGCCGATTCGCGAACTACTACTTCATCCTGCTCGTGGTCATCGCATTCGTCATCCTCGTGTTCTCTCGGCTGAACGAGAGCCGGATCGGACGCGGCTGGGTTGCCATCAGAGAGGATGAGCGGGCGGCCGAGGCGATGGGGGTCAACGCCTTTGGGCTCAAGATCCTTGCCTTCGCCACTGGCGCGTCCCTGGCTGGGATTACCGGCACGGTCAAGGCGCACATCGACACCTCAGTCACCCCCGACCAGTTCATCTTCCTCGAGTCCGCGTTCCTGCTCGCAGCCGTCGTCCTCGGTGGCATGGGCACAGTCCTCGGTGTTCTTGTCGGCGCCACGATCCTCAAGCTCCTGCCCGAGAAGCTCCGCGAGGTCAACGACTACCGACTGTTGGCCTTCGGCCTTCTCCTCGTGCTCATGATGCGCTTCCGCCCGGAGGGCCTCATCGCGAGCAAGCGGCGCCAGCTGGAGTTCCACGAAGAGGACGAGGAACTCGCAGACTTCATCCAAGAGGAGCATCTCGAACAGGAAGAGCATCTCGAACAGGAAGGAGCCCCAGCGTGAACGTCGACCTCACAAAGGACGCCGCGCAGGCTCGCAGCGTCGGGAGTGCGCCCATCCTGCACGCCGAGCACGTCACCATGCGGTTCGGCGGCCTCGTCGCCGTCAACGACGTCAGCATGGAGGTCTATCCCGGGGAGATCGTCGGGCTTATCGGCCCGAACGGTGCCGGCAAGACCACCTTCTTCAACTGCCTCACCGGGATGTACATCCCCACCGAGGGCACCGTCACCCTGGGAGGAGCGGTGCTGCCCCCCAAGCCGATCAAAGTCGTGCGGGCCGGGATGGCGCGCACATTCCAGAACATCCGCCTCTTCAACAACATGACCGCGCTGGAGAACGTCATGGTCGGGCGCTACTGCCGGACCACATCAATGGCGCTCACCTCGATCCTGCGGGGACCGAAGTTCCGCCGGGAGGAGGAGCAGACGCGCGAGCGGGCCAGTGAGCTGCTCGACTACGTCGGTCTGGGCAAGTCCGCGCAACTGCTCGCCCGGAACATGCCGTATGGCGATCAGCGCCGGCTGGAGATTGCCCGGGCTTTGGCCACCGACCCGCAGCTGCTCCTCCTCGACGAGCCGACCGCAGGAATGAACCCCAAGGAGACCGAGGAGGCCACCGAGCTCATCTTCAAGATCCGTGACGGTGGGCTTGCGGTCGTGGTTATCGAGCACGACATGCGGTTCATCTTCACTCTGTGCGACCGGGTCCTCTGCCTCGTGCGCGGCGCCCTCCTCGTCGAGGGAACCCCCGGCGAGGTCCAGTCCGACCCACGGGTCATCGAGGCCTACATCGGTGGTTCCGACGAGGATGAGGAGGAGTCGGCATGAGCATGCTCGAGGTCGAGGACCTCGTCGTCGCCTACGGCAAGATCAATGCGGTCAAGGGGATCAGCTTCACCGTCGACGAGGGCGAGGTGGTCTCGCTCATCGGCACCAACGGCGCCGGGAAGACCACCACGTTGCGGACAATCTCAGGGCTGATCCGCCCGGTGTCCGGACGGATCTCCTTCCGTGGCGAGGACCTCACCAAGGTTGCCCCGCACGACATCGTCACCCGAGGCCTGGCGCACTCCCCCGAGGGCAGGAGGATCTTCCCGAGGCTCAGTGTCGAGGAGAACCTCATGCTCGGGGCGTTCTCTCGCAAGGACAAGGACTTCAAGTCGGACATCGACGAGGTCTACGAGCTCTTCCCCATCCTCGAGGAACGATCGAAGCAACCTGCAGGCACCTTCTCCGGCGGTGAGCAGCAGATGCTCGCCATGGGCCGGGCGATGATGAGCCGCCCCAAGCTGCTCATGCTGGATGAGCCGTCGATGGGTCTATCCCCGCTGATGATGAAGCGGATTATGACGACTGTGACGACACTTCAGGAGCGAGGGACGACCATCCTTCTCGTCGAGCAGAACGCGCAGGCGGCGCTCAAGCGGGCGACGAAGGGCTACGTTCTCGAAGTCGGCAAGATTGTCCTGTCCGGGTCCGGAGAGGAACTGCTCACCTCCGAGGATGTGCGCAAGGCCTACCTGGGAGAGGAGTAAGCCCGGGCGTGGGCTACCCGCGGGGTTACTTCCGCGTAGGGGTAGGGGTCAGCCTCGCGCGTGGGGTCACTTCCGCGCCCGCCGTCCGTGGGTTGACATGCGCGATTCCACCTGAGCGGCCACCGTCCGGCTCTTGGTCATGGCGGTCTTGGTCGGGGTGGCTACGGTCGGGGGATGCGACGTCCGGGCCAGCACCGGCGCCAGGAACCGGCCGGTGTGCGAGTGCTGCATCGCCGCCACCTGCTCGGGTGTCCCCTCAGCGACGACTCGGCCCCCACCGGAGCCTCCGTCCGGCCCGAGGTCGACGATCCAGTCCGCGTTCTTGATCACATCGAGGTTGTGCTCGATGACGATGACCGTGTTGCCCTTGTCGACGAGGCCCTGCAGGACCGTCAGGAGCTTGCGGATGTCCTCGAAGTGCAGCCCGGTGGTGGGCTCGTCGAGGACGTACACGGTCCGGCCGGTGGAACGCTTCTGCAGCTCTGAAGCGAGCTTGACCCGTTGGGCCTCACCTCCGGAGAGAGTCGGCGCCGGCTGGCCGAGCCGGACGTAGCCCAGGCCGACATCGACGAGGGTGCGCATGTGCCGGGCGATGGCAGGCACCGCGACAAAGAACTCCGCTGCTTCCTCGATGGGCATGTCGAGGACGTCGGCGATCGTCTTGCCCTTGAAGTGCACTTCAAGGGTTTCTCGGTTGTAGCGCGCGCCATGGCAGACCTCGCACGGAACATACACGTCCGGCAAGAAGTTCATCTCGATCTTGATCGTCCCGTCCCCGGAGCAGGCGTCGCAGCGCCCGCCCTTGACGTTGAAGGAGAACCGACCGGGCTGGTAGCCGCGGATCTTGGCTTCTGTCGTCTGGGCGAAAAGGCGGCGGATGTGGTCGAACACCCCGGTGTATGTCGCCGGGTTTGATCGCGGGGTGCGCCCGATGGGGCTCTGGTCGACGTGAACCACTTTGTCGAGATGCTCCAGCCCGGACACCGACTTGTGTCGCCCTGCGACCTGTCGGGCGCCGTTGAGCCGATTCGCCAGGGTTGTGTAGAGGATGTCGTTGACCAGCGTGGACTTACCCGATCCGGACACCCCGGTCACCGCGGTGAGTGTGCCCAGGGGGAAGGAGACGGTGATGTTGGCGAGGTTGTGTTCCTTGGCGCCGGTCACTGTGACCTGACGACTGCGCTCCCGGGGACGACGCACTGACGGGGTGGGGATCTCGAGCCGGCCGGAGAGATACTTGCCGGTCACCGAGTCTGGATGCTCCAACAGTCCGGCGACCGGGCCGGAGTGAACGACCTGGCCACCGTGCTCCCCGGCACCGGGACCGATGTCGACGACCCAGTCGGCGGTGGCGATGGTGTCCTCGTCGTGCTCGACGACGATGAGGGTGTTGCCGAGGTCGCGCAGCCTGGTCAAGGTCTCGATGAGTCGGTGGTTATCCCGCTGGTGCAGTCCGATGCTCGGCTCGTCGAGGACGTACAGGACGCCGACCAAGCCGGAGCCGATCTGGGTGGCGAGCCGGATTCGTTGAGCCTCACCGCCGGAGAGGGTGCCCGCCGCCCGGTTGAGGGAGAGGTAGTCGAGGCCGACGTCGAGGAGAAAGCCAAGGCGGGCGTTGACCTCCTTGATGACCCGCTCCGCGATCTGGGCTTCACGGACCGTGAAGTCGATCCCGCCGAGGAAGGTAGCCGCCTCGTGGATGGACAGGGCCGACACCTGCGCGATCGACTTGCCACCCACCGTGACGGCGAGAACCTCGGGTTTGAGCCGGGCCCCCCGACAGGCCGGGCACGGAACCTGGCGCATATAGCCCTCGTACCGCTCCCGGCTCCAGTCGGACTCGGTCTCGGCATGCCGACGCCGGACGAAGGGGATGGCCCCCTCGAACCCCGTCGAGTAGGTCCGTTCCCGGCCGTAACGGTTGCGGTACCGGACGTGCACCGTGTGGTTGCGGCCGTGCAGGACCGCTTCCTTGGCCCGGGCCGTCAGTCCCCGCCAGGGGGTCTGCATCGAAAAGCCCATCTCCTCGGCCAACGCGGTCAGGACTCGTTGGAAGTAGTCTGCAGCACCACTACCGCTCCCCCAGGGTGCGATCGCCCCATCGGCGAGGGAGAGGTCCTCGTCAGGAACGATGAGCTCGGGGTCGACCTGGAGCTCGGTGCCCAGGCCGGTGCACATCGGGCAGGCGCCGAAGGGGCTGTTGAAGGAGAACGTCCGGGGCTCGATCTCATCGAGCGCAATCGGGTGGTCGTTGGGGCATGCCATCCGCTCGCTGAACCGGCGTTCCCGTTCGGGGTCATCCGTGTCGCGGTCCACGAACTCGACGACGAGGAGCCCGCCGGTCAGGCTGAGGGCGGTCTCGACCGAGTCGCTGAGCCGGCGCCGAGCTGAGGCCTGCGCCCCCTTGGCGACGAGGCGGTCGACGACGACGTCGATGCTGTGCTTGACCTGCTTCTCCAGCTTCGGCGGGTCGGTCAGTGTGACCACCTCACCGTCGACCCGAGCCCGGGCGAAACCCTTGGCCTGCAACTCGGTGAAGAGGTCGACGTACTCCCCCTTGCGGGCGCGCACGACGGGTGCCAGGACCTGGAAACGGGTGCGGTCGGGCAGGGCGAGGAGCCGATCGACGATCTGCTGCGGGGTCTGCGCGGTGATCGGCTCGCCGCACGTCGGGCAATGCGGTCGCCCGGCCCGGGCGAAGAGGAGCCGGAGGTAGTCATGGATCTCGGTGATCGTGCCCACCGTCGAGCGAGGGTTGCGGTTCGTCGACTTCTGGTCGATGGACACCGCCGGGGACAACCCCTCGATGAAATCGACGTCGGGCTTGTCCATCTGACCGAGGAACTGCCTGGCATAGGCGGACAGAGACTCGACGTATCGGCGCTGGCCCTCGGCGAAGATCGTGTCGAACGCCAGACTCGACTTACCGGACCCGGAGAGTCCGGTGAAGACGATGAGGGCGTCCCGGGGAAGCTCCACCCCGATGTCCTTGAGGTTGTGTTCGCGTGCGCCGCGCACGACGAGGCGGTCATGACTCACGAGCGCCACTCTAGGTCGGGCCCCCGACACCCTCCCCGCCCGTCCGCATCATGCGATGGTGATCGCGCAGCCAGTCGACCTCGCGCAGCCAGTCGACCCGTATGCCGACCTCCTCCCCTCCCGATTGCTCCGCGTAGTCTCGGGACGGTGAGCACCTTCTCAGCAGCCATCGGTTCCCACACCGAACTCTTGCTGCGCACCGCCCGCGGCCTCGACGACACCAATGCGGCGAGCCTGTGCGTGGGCTGGACCCGAGGGCACGTCCTGACCCACCTGGCCCGCAACGCCGACGGCCTGGCAGCGTTGATCCGGGCTGCAGCAGACGGCACCGGAGAGACGATGTATGCCTCCGACCAGGCCCGGGACGCCGCCATCGACGCCGGTGCCCGTCGTGACCTCGACGCCCTCGTTGACGACGTCGAGCACAGTGCGACCACCTTGGCCCGGCTGCTGCCCCGAATCGAGGGACTCGACCCCGACACGGAAGTGGAGCGGATCCCGGACGGCCCCCGGTTCCGGATCGGGCAGCTGCCGTTCCTCCGGCTGCGCGAACTCGTCTACCACCACGTCGACCTTGACGCGGGATTCACCTTTCACGACGTGGGGCCCGAGCTCATCGCAGCTTTCCTCGCCGACGAATATGCCCGGCTGGCCGAGCCGGACCGACATGCCGCGTTGGCGAGCGATGTGCTCTGGCGGGCCCGCGGCATACGAGAGGAGTCCCGATGAGCTACACCGGAGATGTCATCCCTGGTGGACCCAGTGACGTCCGCGAGCTTGCCGAGCTGACCATCCGGAAGATCAGCGTGTCGACGATGCACAACAACGTCTACCTGCTGACCTGCCGGATCAGCGGCGAACAACTACTCATCGACGCCGCCGACGATCCCGACCGGTGCCTGGCCCTGGTCGCAGAGGGCAGCGGGACACTCCAGCATCTCGTCACGACCCATCGGCACTGGGACCACACCCGGGCTCTCGTCGAGGTCGCCACAGCGACCGGTGCCACGACGTATGCCGGCGATCTCGACGCTCCAGCGCTGCCGCTGCCGCCAGATGTCCGACTCCGGCACGGCGACACGATCACCTTCGGCGCAATCACCCTCGAGGTCGCCGTCGTCGCCGGGCACACGCAAGCCTCGGTCGTCCTCTCGTATGCCGACCCGAACGGCCATTCGCACGTCTTCACCGGCGACACCCTCTTCCCCGGAGGGGTTGGCGCGACCCGCAACGACCCGACCCAGTCCTTCGAACGGCTCTACCACGACGTGACGACCCGGATCTTCGACGTTCACGACGACTCGACGTGGGTCTATCCCGGCCATGGTGGCGACACCACACTCGGGGTCGAGCGGCCCCATCTCGACGAATGGCGTGATCGGGGTTGGTGAGAGCCACCGGGCGCAGTCCGCAAAGCGCAGTGGTCAGCGGCGCAGTGGTCAGTGAAAGAACGCAGGGCCAGAGCGCAGGGCCAGAGCGCAGCCCTCAGTAGTCTGCAGACAGCTCGCCAGGGCCGGCAGACTCCAGGCTCTCATCGTCCAGACCGTAGAACTCCTCGATCGCGAGCACGAGTCGCTCTCGGGCTCGACGCAACTCGAGGGCCTGGCGAGCCAGGACGTCACGTTCGATCGCGCTGGCCAGAGCCGCTAGCCGATACTCCTGCAACGCTTTGACGAGCCACCGAGAGAAGTCGCCCCGCTCCAGGTGACCCCAGATGATCGTCGAGTCCAGGTCCTTGATGTGCCGGCAGAAGTCGGCGACATTCGTTGCCTGGGCGACCTCGTGTCCCTTGTCGTCGGTGAACCGGAACCAGTGGTGTGCTGGCAGGGGCAGCGTCGTGTACTTGTGCCAGTGCCGCACGTGCGGCGTCTGGCGTGGCGCCATAGAGAAAGCCCGGGTACTGCCGTCAGGCTGGGACAGTAGCGCGATCCGATCCTTCCTCGTCTCCGACCGCCCGACCGCGGTGATCGTCACGTCGATCTGGCTGGCGACATCTGGACGCAGGTCCTCGGGACGGAATGTCACCAAGAGGAAACCGCGATCGTTGGGACGCAGCAGGCCCTCCATCGCCCCGCCGATCCCGAGCGAGGTGTGTGCCTCATCGAGGACGACCCAGTGCGGCATACCCCAGGCAGCACGTTCCGCGTCGAGGGCCGGGCCCAGCCCACGGATGACCGAGGCGACGGCGTCGTCATCAAGCCCCGCGAGGTCGACGATGATCGCGGTGGAGCGGTGCCGGAGCAGCCCGGTGGGTTCGGCTCCGGCGGCCGCGGCCGCCCCGTTGACGGTGACGACACCCGGTAGGTGGGCCAGCCCCTGGTAGTCGCCCTCGACGTCGAGGACAAGAACGGTGTAGTCCCGCCGCAGCCACCGCTCGATGAGCAGACCCGCAAGGTGGGACTTGCCGGATCCGGAGGAACCACGGATGAGGACGTTGACCCCGAGTCCTGGGACCCGGACCGGCGAGCCGTCATCAAGGTAGCGACCGATCCGCACCCGGTGCCGATCCGCGATGACTCGCTCGCTACCGCCGACCACCGGCCCCGCGAGCAGGCCCTGGACCCCGGCCCCGTTCTCGTCGGCGAGAACGAGATCGGCGTGGTGTTTCACCGAAGGCACCGCGTTGGCGACCGCGACCCCGATCTCTGCGGCATCGAGGAGGGCTAGATCATTCTCGGCGTCCCCGGCCGCGAGGACGTTGTGCGGCGACAGGCCCAGCTCGCGCAGCACGCGGCGCAGCCCGGTCCCTTTGGAGACGCCTGCGGGCAGCACCATGGAGCGACCGCGGTTGCGGATCACCTGGGCATCGAGCCCGAGCTCACCGATGACGTCGTTGACGATGACGACGTCATCGGTGGCGACGTCGACGAGCACGGCCCCCACCGTGCAGTCGACCCCACGCGCGCGCAGGACGGCCACGAGCTCCGGATCGACCGGGCTGGCCAGGTGGCGCTCCTCCCCGTCGACGTCGAGGACGGCACCGTTCTCCAGGACGACTCCGTCGAAGGACGCTCGCAGGTTGGGGAACTGGGCGTCGAGCAACTCACCAGTGCGACCAGTGACGAGGATCATGAGGAGCCCACGAGAACGCGCTGCGGCGATCGCCGCGCGGGTCGTCTCGGACATCTGGTTGTTGTGCGCGAGAGTCCCGTCGAGGTCCATGGCCACGGCCCTGATCAATCCGCCCATGCCGCCCTCCTTACTCGTGGCGTGCTCCGACACCCGGCGCGTCGGTGCGCGGAAGCAGCCGGCAATGGGGCCCGTCGGCAGCGCTGAGGCCGCTGGACCATGCACTCGGCTGCCGGGGGCACACTGGGCTCCACCGTATGGCACCGGGTCCGGCTAGGCCCGCAGACGCGCCACCCATTTCCCGGGGACACCCTCGGCTTCCCCGGAGACACCCTCGGCGCGGCCAGCAAGCCGGGCCGGATGTGCCCGTAGGGATCATCTCGCGGTGCGCGCCCCGTTGCCTCGACGAGCCAGGTGCACCTCAACAGCGCGCCACGCTCGCTGTGCCCCGTCCTGGATCGGAGTGGACGCGGGCACGCGTCCACTCACTGGCGACCCGCAGGTCGTCACCGGAGACGAGGACCACTGGCACAGCCAGTCCGTAGAGCTCATCAGCGACCAGCGCGGCCAGCGCGATGATCGGGTCCGGTCGGGCCACGACGAGGGCGGCTGGCGCCTGACCGGATCGGATGAGCTCAGCCAGGACCGAGGATGAGGAGCTCGACCCACGCCCCCCGGGGAACACGAGGACCGTCCCGCTGATCCGGAGCCCATGGTCTCGGTGGTGGACGTCGATGATGCGGCCGTGGGCGTCGACTCCGCCCCAGAAGGACAGCGGGTCGGCGAGCGCGAGTACCACCCCGACAGCCTCGCCCCGGGTGAGCGGACGGGCCCGGAGAGAGGGCAGGCCCGCACGTCGCGACTGCTCACCCATCGAGCACCACTCGACCGGCTGCCGCGGCTGCCACGCATTCGCGCAGTGTCGCCAGGACGACATCCACACCGATGTTGCCGGGGGCGTAGTGGGCCCACTTCCCCGACGTCGTCATGACCACCCGGACGTCGGAGGCGAACACAGGTGTGACATAAGTGCACGTGTCGACGACGAACCGGAAACCGGCAGCCTCGACGACGTCGACCGCACCGGCTGCCCGGGCGATCTGGAACACGCCGCGCGACGTGGTGACGACGGCGTCGATCCCCCGGGCAACGGTGAGCCCGGTGCGTGCGAGTTCAGCAGCCAGAGCGTGGATCTCCGCGAGCGAGGCATGGGGTGTGCCCAGGCTCACCGCGTCGAGCCGGTCCCCGACCGCGGTGCACAGCTCCGCGCGAGCTCCGGCCAGGTCTGCGTCACTCACGTGCACGACCGGGGCACCCGGTATCGCGCACGCGGCCAGCGACGGTGCCTCCGGGGTAACCCCAACGACGTGGACCATCCCGACCGCCCCGGACGAGGCCGCTGCCGCCCCCAACGCCTTGAGCGCGTCCTCGCTCACGTCGGGATGTGCCCCGACCAGCGCCGGCAGCCTCCCCTGCACTATCGACCCGACGAGGTACCCGAGCACACCCCACCACATCTGGTCGGCCAGACGCTCCGAGGAGACCCCGGTGATGTCGACGACGAGGGTGGCCACCCGCTCCTCGTCGAGGTGCAACCCCGCGAGCGGAGCGCGGCCGGTCACCGCCGCGCAGACATCGAGGAAGTCGCCGTACCGATCGGTTCGCGCCCCGAGGACGGAGTTGGCAAAGACGATGGCGTTGGACTCCGCCCAGGCAACATGCTCGCCCAGGCCCGGACGCGCCCCGACCTGGTAGGGCGCGCAGGTCCACGTCGGGGAGGCACCGAGGGCGGCATACGCATCCATCAGGGCCCGGCCAGCGGTGAGGACGTCGGGGAACCGCGGGTCAGCGTGGACGGCGGCGGGGTGCAGCAGGTCCAGCGAGCCGACGTTGAGAGTGGTGGGCACCCGCACCCGAGCCCCGAGTTCGACGAGGCGCTGCGCGAAGTCGAGTCCGGCCCGACCGTGATACAGGCAGGAGTCGATGTGGGCGCCGCTCACGTCGACGAGTCGGCGAGCCCCCCTCACCCGGGCCAGGCCGGTGACGATGCGCATGGCCATCGCCACACCAGCACCATCGGCCCCCGCAAGCATGTCCTGCTCCTGCGGGGTGAGCACGAGCTCCGAGTGCGCACCGGTGTCACTCACGCCCACTCACGCCCGCTCGGCCCGTCCGGCCCACACCGAACGCACGTGCCCGATGTGCTGGGCGACGAGCCGGCGCATCCCGGCCTCGTCTCGAGCCAGCGCTGCGTCGACCATCTGGTCGTGCTCGGCACACAGCCGGACCAGCAGCCCGCTGGCGCGCAGTGCGTCCAGGCCGTAGAGGCGGGAGCGGGAACGCAGGTCCCGCACGACGGCGACCACGTGGGCGTTGCCGTGCAGGGCGAGGAAGCGCAGGTGGAACTCGGTGTCGTCCTCGATGTAGCCGACGAGATCACCACGCTGGGCAGCAGCGGTGATGCTGCGAGCCAGTGGACGCAGCGCGTGAACCTGGGCTGCAACGGCGGCATCGCAGCCGGCTGCCACGTATCCCATGACCGGGACCTCGATGAGCAGGCGCAGCTCGGCCATCGCGTCGAGCTCGGCGTCGCCGAGCTCGGTGACCCGGAATCCCTTGTTTCGGACGACCTCGACGAGGCCCTCATTGACAAGGTCGAGCATCGCCTCACGGACCGGGGTCGCCGACACCCCGAACTCGGCGGCCAGCCGGGGAGCGGAGTAGAGGACACCGGGGCGCATCCGTCCGGTGACGAGCTGCGCCCGAAGCACATCCGCCACCCGGGCGCGCAGGCTCTCCCGGCCCCGGTAGCTGGGCAAGTCGAGATCGCCGATGTCGTCGGTCGACGCCGCCCGATCGGTGGTCATCGGATCGGTGATCATCGGATCGGTGATCATCGGCTCGCGGCTCATCGGGGGCGCCTGCGATTAGCGCAGGACGAACCCGGGGGTCAGCGGGTCCGCAGGGTCGACGGTGAAGGTGGCCGAGCCGGTCCGGTATGCCGTGCCGGTCACCTCCGGCACGACAGCGTCGTGACCATCGGCCCACACCCGGTCAGTGACCCGCGCACGGAACGTGGAGCCGACGATGGACTCGTGGAGGAGGACGTCGCCGTCCCCCAGCTCCCCGGAGGCCGCCAGGAGCGCCACCCGGGCACTGGTCCCGGAGCCACACGGAGAGCGGTCCACCTCCCCATCGGCGAAGACAGTGCAGTTGCGCTGGTGCAAGGGATCCCCGGACGACCCGGGGGCGGTGAAGATCGTGCCGTAGATCCCGGACAGGCGCTGGTCGCTCGGATGCTCGGCCGCACCAGCAGCGTTGAGCGTGTCCCGGATCTGACGGCCGGCACCGATGAGCCCGGTGTAGTTACCGGGAGTGACCTCGAGGCCGACTGCGGCGGCCGGGAGGACGGCATACATCGCCCCGCCGAAGGCGATGTCGACATTGACCTCCCCGTAAGAGGTGCGCACCGGCACCCCTGAGGCGTGCACCCAGGACGGCACGTTGACGAAGGTGACATCAGCGACCGCTCCGGCGACGAATCGGACCCGGGCCCGGACCCGGCCCGAGGGCACGTCGACGACGAGGTCCCGCTCCCCCATCTCGCACGCCGCGATGATCCCGGCCTCGACGGCCCATACGCCGAGGGCGATCGTCCCGTGCCCGCACGCGGTGGAGAAGCCGTCCTTGTGCCAGAACAGGACCCCGATGTCTGCGCCCTCGTCGTCCGGGGGGGTGATGAACCCGCCGTACATGTCGGCGTGCCCCCGGGGCTCGCTACACAGCAGAGCCCGGACCCGTTGCAGGCTCGGGTCGGCCAACGCATGCGCCCGACGGTCGGCGACGCTGGCCCCGGGGATCGGGGGCAGCCCGGCGGCGACGATCCGGAAGGGTTCGCCGCCGGTGTGGTAGTCCACGGTGTGATAGGTCTCCAGCGGGCTCACGGCGACGGACTCACTTGCCCAGGTACGCCTCGACGACTTGCGGGTCGTCGGCGAGTTCGGCCGCGGTGCCGGACAGCGTGATCCGGCCCGAGTCCAGGACGTAGCCGCGATGGGCGATCTTCAGCGCCGCACGGGCATTCTGCTCGATCAGGAGCACGGCGGACCCGGCGGCGTTGATGTCGGCGACGATCTCCATGATCTGCGCGACGATGAGCGGTGCCAGCCCCATCGTCGGCTCGTCGAGCATGATGAGCCGCGGGTCGGCGATCATCGCCCGGCCGATCGCGAGCATCTGCTGCTCACCACCGGAGAGAGTGCCGCCGTGCTGGGTGCGCCGCTCGGCGAGCCGTGGGAGGAGGTCGTAGACCCTGGTGATCCGCTGGTCGATAAGCCCCCGATCCTTGACCGTGTAGCCGCCGATGAGGAGGTTTTCTTGCACCGTGAGCCGGGAGAAGATCCGGCGCCCTTCGGGCACCTGGATCACACCGCGCTCGACGATCGCCCACGGCGTGGCTCGGGTGATGTCCGTGCCGAAGGCGGTGATCGTCCCGGACTGGCCGCGAACGACCCCGGAGATCGTCGAGACCGTCGTGGACTTGCCGGCCCCGTTGTTGCCGAGCAGGGACACAACTTCACCCTCGCCGATCGACAGGTTGACGTCGGTGAGTGCCTGGACCTTGCCGTAGGCGACCGACAGACCGTGCACCTCGAGGACATTACTCATCGCTCCCCCTCCGTCAGCTGGTCCCCAGCGTCGGCCTCGGCCTGCTCGGCGGCGATCTCCTCGGCCTGCTCGGCGGCGATCTCGAGTGCGTCAGCGCGTACCTGCTCGTCCTCGACCCCAAGATAGGCCTCAATGACGTCCGGGTTCGTCCGGATCTGCTCGGGCGTGCCGTCGGCAATCTCCTTGCCGTAGCTCATCACGACGATCCGCTGGGAGACTTCCATGACGAGCCCCATGTCGTGCTCGATGAGGACGACGGCGATGCCGAGGCCGCTGATCCGCCGGAGCAGCCGCAGGAGGGCTTCCTTCTCGCCGTGGTTCAGCCCGGCCGCGGGTTCGTCGAGCAGGAGCATCCGCGGCTCCCGGGCCAGCGCCCGGGCGATCTCGACCCGCCGCTGCTCCCCGTAGGGAAGGTTGCGCACCTGGGTGGTGCGGTCCGAGTGCACCCCGACGAAGTCGAGCCAGCGGTGTGCTTCGTCCGTGGCCATCTGCTCCGAACGGCGATAGCGCGGAGTATGCAGCAGTGCGTCGAAGGCATGTTGCTTCAGGCGCACGTGCATCCCGGCCCGGACGTTGTCCAGCACGGTGAGGTCCCCGAAGAGCCGCAGGTTCTGGAAAGTCCGGGCGACTCCGGCGGCGGCGATGTTCGCTGGGCGTCCCCCGGTGATGTCCTGCCCGAGGAATCGCACCGACCCCGACTGCGGCTTGTAGAAACCGGTGATGCAGTTGAACGCGCTGGTCTTGCCAGCTCCGTTGGGGCCGATGACCGCGAGAATCTCGCCCTCACGCACGTCGAAGGTCAGCCCGTCGACGGCCTTGACACCGCCGAAGGCGACGGCGAGATCGCGAGCCTGGAGGATGGCCTCGGTCACGACGCCACCTCCGAACTCGTCCCGCCGCGGCGCTTGGATCGCTTGGCTGCGGGCTCGCCCGGGCTGTGCGGCCAGATCCCCTGCGGGCGGAAGAGCATGGCGACGATGAGCAGGATGCCGAAGATGAAGTACCGCCAGTTCTCCGCGCCGCGGAGCAATTCCGGGAGCAGCGAGATGATGAAGGCACCGACGACGACACCTGGCGTCGAGCCCATCCCACCAAGGACGACGGCCATGAGGATGAGCGCTGACCAGAGGAAGTTGAAGCTTGGTGGCGAGATCGCGGTCTGGTGGACGGCGAAGAGGACACCGGCCAGGCCACCGAAGATGGCACCGGTGACGTATGCAGCGAACTTGATCTTGTAGGTGTGGATTCCCATCGCCTCTGCGGCGTCCTCGTCCTCGCGGACGAAACGCCATGCCCGCCCCAGCCGGCCGCGGCCCAGGCGGGATGACGCGACCACGGCCAGTGCGGCGCAGACCGCGGTAACCCAGTAGATCGCGACGTCGGAGCGGAAACCGAAATCCCCGAAATCAGGGATGCCGTACAGGCCGTTGGGCCCTCCGGTGATGGTCAGGTTGTTCGCGGTGATCCGGATGATCTCCCCGAACCCGAGGGTGACGATCGCGAGGTAGTCGCTGCGCAGGCGCAGAGTCGGGGCCCCGATGATCACCCCACCGATACAGGCCATGACGACGACCGCGGGCAAAGTGGCCAGGATCGGCCAGCCGAAGGTCGTCGACAGCAGCCCGGAGGTGTAGGCACCGATGGCGAAGAACGCGGCATACCCCAGATCGAGCAGGCCGCAGTAGCCGACGACGATATTGAGCCCGACGGCGAGCATGACGAAGATCAGCGCGTCGGTGCCGATCCGCAGAACGTAGGACGTCGAATTGACCAGCGGCAGGGCGAGCGCGACGACCACGAGGGCCGTGGCGAACCACGGGCTGGCGATGGCGCGGGAGACGGCAGTCGGACCGGACCGGATCGGTTGTGGCGGCAGGCCGGTGCCGGCTGCGGCGACGGTCGGGGGCTGGTTCGCCTCGACGGCCCGGACGTAGGCCGAGGCATCGTCGGGGGGCTGGCCCATCGGTTCCCGGGGCAGGTGCGGATCGCTCATCACACACGCTCCGTGACACGTTCACCAAGGAGCCCGGTAGGTCGGAACGTGAGGAAGAGGATGAGGAAAGCGAAGGCGAACACATCTCGCCACTGGCTGCCGAGCATCGCGGTGCCGAAGGACTCGAGCAGGCCCAGGACAACCGCACCGAGGACGGCGCCGCGGATGTTGCCGATGCCACCGATGACCGCCGCAGTGAACGCCTTGAGCCCGATGATGAAGCCCATGAGGAAGTCGATCTTGCCGTAGTAGGCGCCCGCCATGACCCCGGCGGCGCCGGCGAGGGCCGAGCCGATGAAGAAGGTCCGGGAGATGACCGCGTCGACGTTGACTCCCATGAGCAGGCAGGCACGCGGGTCCTGGGAGATCGCGCGCATGGCCCGCCCCGATCGCGTCTTGCGGACCAGGGTGTCGAGCGCGACCATGAGCACGACGGCGATGACGACCATGACGATCTGGGAGACGGTGATCCGGGCACCGAGCACGGAGATCGCGCCGCCACTGATCGTCACCGGGTAAGCACGGGGGTTGGGACCGAAGGTCGAGGCAACGCCATACTCGATGGCGAAGCTGGCCCCGACGGCGGTGATCAGGATCGACAGCCTGGGGGCGCTACGCAACGGACGGTAGGCCACCCGTTCGAGGACGATGCCGAACAGCCCGGTGGTCAGCATCGCCAAGGCCATGACGAGCACTAGGGCGAGCAGACCGCCGCCGCTGGCAAGCGCCCCGGACCCCGCGGTGAGCAGGGTGTACCCGGTGAACGCGCCGAGCATGTAGATGTCGCCGTGGGCGAAGTTGAGCAGCTTGATGATCCCGTAGACCATCGAGTACCCGAGTGCGACGAGTGCATAGAACGCACCGACGAACAACCCGTTGAGCACAAGTTGGAGGAAATGGGCCATCTCACTCCCTTCCCATCGAGGGGATCATGGATGCCGGCTGGGAGCCGCTGGTGCGCGGCGGCCACCGCGCACCAGCGACTCTCCGGTCAGGAGTTAAGGACGAAGTCGTCGCCCTTGACGACGAGGATGTCGAAACCACCCTCGGTGAGGGTGTGCTCCGGGGTGAACTTCAGCTTCCCGGAGAAGATCGGGAAACCGTCGATGCTCTGCAGCGCCTTGATGACGTCGTCACCGTTGGTCGAGCCCTTCGCGAGCCGGACCGCCTCGGCGGCAACTCGAACCGCGTCGTAGGCCTGCGGCGAGTAGGGGCCGGGGTCGGTGTTGAACGCCTTCTTGTACTTGGCGATCCAGGCGTCGCCGCCGGGGATCGTCGCCGGAGTCTGGGTCATTGTGGCGAAGACGCCCTGGGCGTTGTCCTTGCCGGCGATGTCGATGAGCTGCTTGTCCACGGAGCCGTCGGCGACCATGATCTTGCCGGTGTATCCCTGCGCCCGGAGCTGCTTGATGATCAGGCCGCCCTCTTGGTAGTAGCCGGTCCAGTAGACGAAGTCGGACTTGGCGTTGATGATTGCGGTGACTGCGCCCGAGTAGTCGGACTCACCAGCGGTCACCGACTGCTGGGTGGCGACATTGACCCCCGCGGTCTTGAGGTTCTCTGCGGCCCGGGTTGTGATGTCCTTGGAGTAGGACGTGTTGTCATCGACGAGGGCCACTGCCTGGGCCCCTTCTTTCTTCATGAAGTCGCTGGCAGCCTGGGCCTGCTGGATGCCGGTGCCGTTGATCAGGAAGACGTTGGGCAGCTTCTGGGCGACCAGATCCGCGGAGTTCGCCGCCGGGATGATCATCGGGATGTTCGCCTTGTTGAAGATGCTCAGGGTCGGCAGGGTGGCCCCGGAGCAGTAGCCACCGACCGAGATGTTGATCCCTGCGGTGACAAGCTTGGCGGCTGCCGCAGCGGCGGTCTTCGGGTCACAGGCGTCATCCTCGACCTGCAGGCTCAGCTTGCGGCCCTCGACACCGCCGGCAGCATTGATCTCGTCGACCGCGAGTTGCGCGCCGTTCTTCATGTAGGGACCGATCGCGGCTGACGAGCCGCTCATCGGTGCCAGCATCCCGAGCTTGATGTCACCGGTCGTGTCGCCGGAGCCGCCCGAACTCGAGCCGGAGTCCTTGAGGCTGCCGCCGCAGGCGCTGAGGCCGAGGGCAAGCGTGGCGGCAGCCGCGACGGCGGCGACCCTGCGCAGTGGTGTGGTCATGGCGTTGTTCGTCCCGCTTCCTGGCCGACTGGCAGCCGTGATGGTCCCGACCCGGACGGTTGCCCCGGTCTCGTTGCCGTCATGCGGCGTGAGGCCCACCTGTTGGGGTCACACGACACCGGATGACATCGGCACCCACCGTAGCGGTGAGCGCTCGCCGTGCACAGGTCTGCAGCGCAGGTTCCGGGCAGGCAGACTAAGATCGGGGATCGCCGGGCTGGCCTCGGGTTCAGACGTCGAACCCGGTCGGGTAGGGGTCGGTCGGGTCGAGCATGTACTGCGCGGTCCCGGTGATCCAGGCCCGTCCGGTCACCTGTGGCCGGATCCCCGGGCGGTCACCCACGGTCGTCTCCTCGAGGATCCGACCGATGAAGCGGGAGCCGATGAAGGACTCGTTGACGAAGTCCTGCCCGAGACCGAGCAGGCCACGGGCGTGCAGCTGTGCCATCCGGGCGCTCGTACCCGTGCCACACGGTGAGCGGTCGAACCACCCCGGATGGATGGCCATGGCGTGCCGGGAGTGCTGCGCGTTCGATCCAGGCGCCTCGAGGTAGACGTGGTGGCAGACGTTGATCTGGGGGTTCTCCGGGTGCGCCACCGGACGCTGCTCGTTGATCGCGGCCATGATGGCCAGCCCGGCGTGGAGCATCCGCTGGCCATTGGACCGCTCAAAGGCAATTCCGAGCTCTTCGAGGGAGACGATGGCGTAGAAGTTGCCGCCGTAGGCAATGTCGTAGCGGACCTCGCCGAACTCGGGGACCTGAACGACCTGGTCGAGAGCGTGGCAGTAGGAGGAGACGTTGTCGAGGGTCACCGATTCTGCGTGGCCGTCCCGGACGGCGACCCGGGCGGTGACCAGCCCGGCGGGGGCCTCCAGCCGGATCACGGTTTCCGGCTCCCTCACCTCGACCATGCCAGTCTCGACGAGGACGGTCGCCACTCCCATCGTCCCGTGCCCGCACATCGGCAGACATCCGGAGACCTCGATATAGAGCACCCCGAACTCCGCGTCGGGGTGGGTCGGTGGCTGCAGGATCGCCCCGCTCATCGCGGCGTGCCCACGCGGCTCACGCATCAGAAGCTTGCGGAGGTCGTCCCGCTCGGCGATGAAGCGCTGCCGGCGCTCGAACATGGTAGCGCCGGGCAGTACTCCGACCCCACCCGTGATGACCCGGGTGGGCATCCCCTCGGTGTGTGAGTCGACCGCGTGGTAGACGACCGAGGTGCGCATGGCCTCAGCGGATCCCGGCGTCGATGAGAGCCTGGGTCGCGCTGCGGACCACCTGGTCTTGCTCGGCCGTCAACGGTTGGCGCGGCGGACGGCAGCGACCGCCGTTGCGGCCGATCATGTCCTGGCCGAGCTTAATCGCCTGGATGAACTCGGTCTTGGAGTCCCAGCGCAGCACCGAGTGCATCTGCCGGTAGAGCGGCAGTGCGGTCGCGACGTCACCGGCCACCGACGCCTCGTAGATGGTCCGGCAGGCCTGCGGGAAGACCTGCGAGTAGCCGGCGACCCATCCCTTGGCACCGGCGAGTCCGACCTCAAGGATCGTGTCGTCGGTGCCGATCATGAGGTCCAGGCCCGGTGCCAGCTCGCTGATCTCGTAGCACCGGCGGACGTCACCGCTGAACTCCTTGACCCCGACGATGAAGCCCTCACGGTGCAGCGTAGCCAGCAGCGCAGGCGTCAGGTCCGTCTTGGTGTCGATCGGGTTGTTGTATGCCGTCACCGGCAGTCCGACCGAGGCGATCAGCTCGAAGTGCTCCAGGAGCGAACGCTCGTCGGTCCGATAGGCGTTCGGCGGCAGAGCCATGACGGCCTGGCAGCCGAGGTCCTTGGCAACCTGGGCGTGCCGCCGGGACTCCAACCCACCATAGGCTCCGACGCCGGGCATGACTGTGAAACCCTCCGGCGCGTTGGCCACGGCCGTCTCAACGACCTTGTCCCGCTCCTGGTGGGTCAGCGTCTGGTACTCCCCGAGCGAACCGTTGGGGGCCACCCCGTCCATACCCTGCTCGGCGAGCCAGGCGACGTTCTCGCCATAGGCGCCGAAGTTGACGCTGAGGTCGTCGTGGAACTGCAGACTCGTCGCGACGAGCACACCGTGCCACGGCTTGCGAGACTCGGTCATCGGGGGGTCCTCCTGAAGGCGGATCGGCGGTGTTCCGGACGGTCTGAGCGTAGCCGACGCCGGAGTCTTAGTGCAATATTACATGTCACTGATTGTCATTACATGTTACTGATCGTCCTGGGTCGCGCCCGGACCCACGACCTGCTCCACCGCTCCTTCGAGAGCCGCCAGAGCGCCGAGAGTCACCGGTGCGGCTACGAGTCGTTCCACCGCAGGGAAAGGCTCGACACCCACCGCGCCTGCCCCGGACGGGCCAGCGCGAGCAAGCCACTCGATCGCGGTGGCGCACATGCGTCCCTGACACCAACCCATCCCCGCCCTGGTGAGCTGCTTGACCTGTCGCCCGTCGGCGGCCCCGGCGGCGACCGCAGCCCGGACAGTGCCGGCACGGACCTCTTCGCAGCGGCACACGGTCGTCGCGTCGTCAAGCCACCCCGTCCAGCCGGGCGGGAGAGCGTGGACCTGCGCCATCGCCGCAGCGAAGGCGCGGTGCCGGGCGATGAGTCCCCGCACCCGTCGCAGTGCTGCGGGCCCGGTGACGCCGGCCCGTCCGAGGTCGGCGAGGATGCCCTCGGCGGCAAGCTGACCCTCACGCAGCGCCAGCTCGGCACCCCCAACGCCGCACGCCTCGCCGGCGGCGGACACCCCGGGGACCGAGGTGCGCTGCCACTGGTCCACCGAGACGACTTCGTTGCCGTCGGCGGAACTGCTCAGGCGACACCCAAGGGTGCGGGCGAGGTCGAGCTGGGGCACGAACCCCCACCCGGTCCCGACCACGTCGACGCGCACCTGCTCCTGCGTTTGCGGTAACGGTGCCCCGTTCTTGTCGAGCCGGGCCAAGGTCACCGCCTCGACGCGGTCACGCCCGTGCGCCGCGACCACGGCGGTGCGGACCCGCACGGGGACACGATGGCGGAGCAGGCGGGCGGCATACCCAGCCCCCTCGGCTGCCTTGACCGGAAGCTGGGCAACAACGGGGGCGTGCCGAGCCCAGCGGACCGGGTCTGCTGCCTCGCACACCGCGACCACCTGCGCCCCGGCCTGCACGAGACCGGTGGCCACCGGCAGCAGGAAGGGCCCGGTCCCGGCGACGACGACGCGACCGGGCACCGTGACCCCGTTGCCCTTGAGCAGGGCCTGCAACCCACCGGCAGTGAACACGCCTGGTAGGTCCCATCCGGGGAACGGCAACTGGCGGTCGAAGGCGCCGGTGGCCACGAGCAGATGGCGAGCGCGGATGACGCTGGCCCGTTCAGTGCCTGGGCCGGCGCTGCGGTCGAGCACGTGGACGTCCACGTGGACGTCCACGGCGTTCCTCCCGGTCGCCACGGTCCACGCGTGGTGCTCGAGCCGAACGTCGAGGAGTCCGCTGGCGGCATACCTCCCCAAGGTGGCGCGCAACGCCCGATAGGTCCCCAGGGCGTGGTGGAAGCGTTCGATGCCGGTGATCGTGGCCCCGTCCGGTGGGTGCCGCCAGAACTGGCCGCCAAGGGCAGAGCCGGCGTCGACCAGTGTGACCCGTAGCCCGCCGAGTAGTGCGGTCGCGGTCGCGGCGAGGCCGGCCGGTCCGGCGCCGACCACGACGAGGTCGGTGCGCTCAGCGCTCATGACCGGTGCCCGCCTGGGTCGTGACGGTCATGCCCGGCACCGCCTGCACGAGGCAGGCACGTTCGTTCGGGATGCCGTTGATGGTCACGAGGCAGTCGAAGCACACTCCGATCCCGCAGAACAACCCCCGAGGGGCTCCGTCGTGGCGGGTCGAGCGCCAGGCGAGCCGCCCGGACGCCAGGAGCGCGCCACCGACACTCTGGCCGGGGGTGAACGGCACAGCTGTCCCGTCCAGGGTGATCTGTGGTGCACTCACCAGGCCTCCTGCGTTCCCGCGCCCGTTCCCTCGCCGGGGCGCACCAGCCGATCAGGAAGATATGGCGCCGGGTCGAGTCCGATCGCGGTGGCCACGTCGGTGCCGGTGAGATGCGCGGCGATGAGATCTGCCGTAGCCGGAGCCAAGCCGATCCCGGCGCCCTCGTGCCCACAGGCGTGCAGCACGGCAGTGTCGCGCGGGTCCGGCCCAATGACCGGGAGGTGGTCCGGGCAGTAGGGCCGGAAGCCGCGGTAGACCCGCAGCAACCGCACCCCGGCGAGCACCGGGAAGAGCCGGACCGCCTGCGCTGCGAGCCGGGCAACTGTCCGGGGTGACATCGAGGTGTCGAAGCCGACCCGTTCCCGACTCGCCCCGATCAGGACGGTTCCACCTCGGGTCCCCTCGACGACACACGAGGTCTCCAGCCCCTCGGTCGACGCAGCGACGTTGGCGACGTAGTCGGCGCTGTAGACCTTGGAGTGCACGGTCGGCGGCAGCGGTTCGGTGACCAGAACGAACCCCTTGCGCGGTAGGACCGGGACGGCCGCTCCGAGCCGCTCCCCGACCACTGCACCCCACGTGCCGGCACAGTTGACGACCGCGTCGGCGCCGACCCGGTCCCCGGTGCTCGTGACGACCCCGCGCAGTCGGCCGGTGTCCGTCCGGTCTGCGGCGACGACCTCGGTGAACGGCCGGTATGCCGCCCCCTGGCGTTGCGCTGCGGCCAGGACGGCCGCTGCGGCGAGCACCGGCTGGACCTGCGCGTCCTGGGGGTACCAGTAAGCACCGGCAACATCTGGGCTGAGGAAGGGCTCACGGTCCTGGGGTGCGGTTGACCGCTCTGCGACCACCCCGGCCGCCCGCTGGGCTGCGGCCAGCGCTGCGAGCGGGTGCAGTGCACCTGGGTCGGTGGCGACGACGAGCCCACCTTTGGCCTCCAACTCGAGAGCGTCAGTGCCCAGCTCCGCGCCGAGGTCAGCCCAGCGGCGTCGACTCAGCAGGGCGAGATCGAGTTCTGGCCCGGGGTGCTTGTCGGAGACGAGAACGTTGCCCTCCCCCCGACTCGTGGTCCCGGAGCCGACCTGGCCGCGGTCGAGAACGACGACGTCGAGACCGGCTCGGGCCGCGGCGAGCGCGGTGCAGGAGCCGATGATGCCGGCACCGACGACGACCACCCGCATTGCCGCACCTCCTGACACTGTCCGAACCGTTCCTGGGCACTATGCCACCGCACCGTGCCCCGCGCCTCCGCCAGCTGCGACCCCCGCAGGTCGCCCGGTCACACTAGGGTCGGATCGCGTGCGCCGTGACGTCCTCATCCCCGCGCCGCTGCTGGTTCTCGCCGCGGTGTTCTCAGTGCAACTCGGCGCAACCCTCGCGGCGATGCTCATCCCCCGGATCGGTGCCGGCGGCTCGGTCCTGCTCCGGCTGGGGCTCTCCGCGGCCCTCATGCTCGTTGTGGCCCGCCCCGCACTGCGCGGACACACCCGGGCTGCGTGGCGCACCGTCCTTGCCTTCGGGTTCACCCTCGGGCTGATGAACTTCCTCTTCTACAGCTCGCTGCGATACCTGCCTCTCGGGGTCGCCGTCACCATCGAGTTCATCGGCCCCCTCACCCTCGCTGCGATCCTGTCCCGGCGGCTCGGCGACGCCCTTGCGGTCGCTGCAGCCGGCGGCGGCGTCGTCCTCGTCTCCCGCGCTTTCGAGGTGCCGCTCGCCGAGCTGAGCTGGATCGGACTGGGACTTGGGCTGGCCACCGGCGCGTGCTGGGCGGCATACATCGTGCTGTCCCGCCGGACCGGACAGGAGTTTCGCTCCGTGCACGGCCTGACCCTCGCGCTGTGCATCGCCACCGTCGTCATCGCACCGGTGGGTGTGCCTTCTGTGCCCAGCTGGACCGGTGCAGACCTGCTCACCGGCCTCGGGGTCGCGATCCTGTCCTCGGTGCTGCCCTACTCGCTGGAGCTCATCGCCCTGCGCCGACTGACCGAGCACGTCTTCGGAATCCTGCTGTCCTTGGAGCCAGCCGTCGGCGCCCTGGCCGGCCGAGTCGTCCTCGGACAGCGGTTGAGCACGCAGCAGATCGTCGGGATCGCTCTCGTCGTCGTCGCCTCGGTGCTCGTCCTCGGTGTGGGCGCCCGTCGACCCCTGGACCCGGCGGCCGCAACCGGAGACTGAACCGCCACGAACCGATCACGGCGCGGTCGGATCACGGCGCGGTCGGACCGCCGCCTGCGCCGTCAGCGGCGGCTCGCTGGTCCCGTCTCGTCCGGGCCAGGCTGGCCAGCGTCGTCACCCCGAGGATCACGACGATCGCGCCCAGACTGACCGCGATGGAGATGTCGGGGACCGGCACGCTCTGACCACCGTTGATGAACGGCAGCTCGTTCTCGTGCAAGGCGTGCAACAGGAGCTTGACCCCGATAAAGGCGAGGAGCACCGACAAGCCGAGACTGAGGTAGACCAGGCGCTTGAGCAGCCCGCCGAGGAGGAAGTAGAGCTGGCGCAGTCCCATGAGCGCGAAGAGGTTGGCGACGAGGACGATGTAGGGCTCCCGGGTGAGTCCGTAGATCGCCGGAATCGAGTCGAGGGCGAAGAGCAGGTCCGTGGTGCCGAGGGCAAGGATGACGAAGAACATCGGGGTGACCAGCCGGCGTCCGTTCTCCACGGTGAGGAGCTTCGTGCCGTGGTATTCGCTGGTCGCCGGGAAGCGCGCCTCGACAAGCTGCATGAAACGGCTGTCCTCGTACTCGTTGTCGTCACTCTCCCCTTCCTTGACGAGCTTGACTGCGGTCCAGATGAGGAAGGCCCCGAAGACATAGAAGACCCAGCTGAAGGCGTCGATCGCGGCAGCACCAGCCCAGATGAACAGTCCGCGCAAGACGATGGCGATGATGATCCCGACCATGAGCGCGTACTGCTGGAGCTGCTCTGGCACCGCGAAGCGGGCCATGATGAGCAGGAAGATGAAGAGGTTGTCCACTGACAGCGAGTACTCGGTGAGCCACCCGGCGAAGAACTCCCCGGCGTAACGGCTGCCGGCGACATACCACATGCCGAGGCCGAAGAGGATCGCCATCGAGATGTAGAAGCCGAGCGCCACACCGGTCTCCCGGTTCGAGGGCCGGTGCGGGCGCCGGGCGATGATCGCCACGTCGATGAGCAGGAATACTGCGGCACCGACCAGGGTCACTACCCAGACCCAGGTGGGAATGGTCATCGAGAAGTCCTCCCGCACGCGGGCTTGCGCAGACAGTAGCCCCGGCCCTGGCGCCCGTCCGCCGAGGTGATCGACATGACGGCCAGTATGCCGCCCACCTCCGGACCACGAGTCACCGACCCGGTAGGGCTGGGTGGGCCGAGGCGTCAGCGCGTGGCCGCGCTCATCTGCCGGAGCTCCTTCTTCAGCTCGGCAATTTCGTCACGGAGCCGGGCGGCCAGCTCGAAATGCAAGTCGGTCGCAGCCTGGTGCATCTGGCTGGTGAGCTCCCCGATGAGACTCGCCAACTCGGCCTGCGGCAGTTCACCGAGCCGGGCGGATCCCAGCACCTGGATGTCGGCGACCATCGCGCCGCGACCCCCTCGCCCGCCGTCAGCCTTTCCTCGGGACCGGGACCGTCCAGATCCGAGCAGGGTCTGGGTGTCGGCGTCCTCGCGCTGAAGCATGTCGGTGATATCCGCGATCTTCTTGCGCAACGGTTGTGGGTCCACCCCGCGGTCAGCGTTCCAGGCGAGCTGGATCTCCCTACGCCGGTTGGTTTCCTCGACGGCCTCGGCCATCGAAGGAGTGAGTTGGTCGGCATACATGTGCACCTGGCCGGACACGTTGCGTGCGGCTCGGCCGATTGTTTGGATCAGCGAACGGGCAGAGCGCAGGAAGCCCTCCTTGTCGGCATCAAGGATGCTGACCAAGGAGACCTCGGGAAGGTCGAGCCCCTCGCGGAGCAGGTTGATCCCGACCAGGACGTCGTACTCCCCCAGGCGCAGCTCGCGCAGCAGTTCGACCCGGCGCAGGGTGTCGATGTCGGAGTGCAGATAGCGCACTCGCACCCCCTTGTCGAGCAGGTAGTCGGTCAGGTCCTCGGCCATCTTCTTGGTCAAGGTGGTCACGAGGACCCGCTCGTCGCGCTCTGCCCGAAGGCCGATCTCGTGCAGGAGGTCGTCGATCTGCCCCTTGGTCGGCTTGAGAACGATCTCCGGGTCGACCAGGCCGGTCGGGCGGATAATCTGCTCGACGTGTCCGCGGGACTTCGCCAGTTCGTAGGGACCCGGGGTGGCCGAGAGATAGACGGTCTGGCCGATCCGCTCGAGGAACTCCTCCCACTTCAAGGGCCGGTTGTCCATCGCCGAAGGCAGCCGGAAGCCGTGCTCGACGAGGGTGCGCTTGCGGGACATGTCGCCCTCGTACATAGCCCCGATCTGCGGCACGGTGACGTGCGACTCGTCGATGACGAGCAGGAAGTCCTCGGGGAAGTAGTCGAGCAGACAGTTCGGGGCGCTGCCCCGGGTCCGCCCGTCGAGGTGCATCGAGTAGTTCTCGATGCCCGAACAGGACCCGACCTGGCGCATCATCTCGATGTCATAGGTGGTGCGCATCCGCAGCCGCTGCGCCTCGAGCAACTTGCCCTGATGCTCGAACTCGGCGAGCCGCTCGGCGAGTTCTGCCTCGATCCCGCAGATCGCCCGCTCCATCCGCTCCGGGCCGGCGATGTAGTGCGAGGCGGGGAAGACGTACATCTCCTGCTCCTCGCGGACCACTTCACCGGTCAGCGGATGCAGGGTGTGCAGGGCCTCGACCTCGTCACCGAAGAACTCGATGCGCAGCGCGAGCTCCTCGTACATCGGGATGATCTCCACGGTATCGCCGCGCACCCGGAAAGTGCCGCGGGTGAAGGCGAGATCGTTGCGGGTGTACTGCATCCCGACGAACCTGCGGAGCAGTTCGTCCCGGTCGATGACGTCCCCCCTCCGCAGCGCCACCATCCGGTCGACGTACTCCTGCGGGGTCCCCAGTCCGTAGATGCACGACACGGAGGCCACGACGATGACGTCGCGACGGGTGAGTAATGAGTTGGTCGCGCTGTGCCGCAGTCGTTCGACCTCGTCGTTGATCGAGGAGTCCTTCTCGATGTAGGTGTCCGTCTGCGGGACGTAGGCCTCCGGCTGGTAGTAGTCGTAGTAGCTGACGAAATATTCGACGGCATTGTGCGGCAGCAGCTCCCGGAACTCGTTGGCGAGCTGGGCGGCGAGGGTCTTGTTCGGGGCCATGACCAGAGTGGGCCGTTGCACTTGCTCGATGAGCCATGCGGTCGTCGCCGACTTCCCGGTCCCGGTGGCGCCGAGCAGGACGATGTCCTGCTCCCCGGCTCCGATCCGCTGCGCGAGCTCGGCGATCGCCGCTGGCTGGTCCCCCGCGGGCGCGAAGTCGGAGACGACTTCGAAGGGCGCGACGCGGCGCTGCAGATCGGTGGTCGGGCGCATGACTCAACGGTATGCCGCCTCACCGACACCAGCGCACGGCATACGGGACGATGGACGGCATGACGACCCTGCCGAGCCCACGCACGCCCGATCCCATGACTGCTCCCCCGTTGCGTTGGGGGATCCTTGGCCCGGGCGGGATTGCCCGCACGATGGTCACTGCCCTGCGCAGCTGCACCCGCCAGCAGGTCGTCGCGGTCGGCTCCCGTGACCCCGGGCGCGCTCGGGCTTTCGCGGGGGAGTTCGGGATCGGCACGGCATACGGCAGCTATGCCGAGCTTGTCGCCGACCCAGCCGTCGACGTCGTCTACGTCGCCACCCCACACAGTGCGCACCGGGAGCACGCTCTGCTGGCACTGGGCGCGGGCAAGCCGGTCCTGGTGGAGAAGGCGTTCGCCCGCAACGTAACCGAGGCTCGCGAGATCGTCACAGGGGCAGCGGAGCGAGGCCTGTTCTGCATGGAGGGCTTGTGGACCCGCTTCCTGCCCGGGACGGACATCATCCGCCGCTGCCTTGACGACGGCCTGCTCGGCGACGTCGAGGTGGTCCTTGCCGACCACGGCCAACCGCTGTATCCGAACGGGCCGGCCCGGCTCACCGACCCGGCGCTGGCCGGCGGCGCCTTGCTCGACCTGGGGGTCTATCCCCTGCACTTGGCTGCGTTCGCGCTCGGCGGGATCGCGTCGGTGTCGGCCACAGGACACCTCACCCCCGAGGGGGTTGATGCCGCCGAGGCTATGGTCGTCACCGGCCGGCGTGGGGGGCTCGGCGTACTGCATGCGACGATGACTGCCCGCACGGCGACCGTGGCAAGTATCGCCGGCACCCGCGGCAGACTGGACCTCGGGGAACGCACCCAGTGGCGGGGCCGTTGGTACGCTCCGACCGTCATCCGCTACCAAGGGCGCGATGAACCCGCGAGCACCCACTGGGCGCCCGATCCCGAGCCCGACGTGGCGCTGCTCGGTCTGCATTTCGAGGCCTGCGAGGCGGCCCGCTGCATCGCCGCAGGGCTCACCGAGACCACTCTGCTCCCCCTGGCCGAGACCGTGGCCGTCATGGAGATCATGGACGAGGTGCGCCGCCAGCTCGGGGTCCGTTACCCCGGCGAGTGACCCGGTCGCGCGTCCCAGCACCTGAGACCCCGGAACCCTTGCGATACCCCGGAAACCTTCCCTGGTCTCGCCACGATTTCGGGATGATCCCGAAATCGTGGGGCGGGTGGGGTCAGTGCTGCCGGCGCTGCAGAGCCGGGTCAGTGCTGCATGCGCATCAGGGTCGACTTACCGAAGAGGCTCTCCAGGAGGTCGACCGCGAGCTCCGCCGTGGAGTTCCGGGCGTCCAGGGCCGGGTTGAGCTCGACGATATCGATCGAGCCGAGCAGGCCGGTGTCGGCGATCATCTCCATGCACAGCTGGGCCTCCCGGTACGTGGGCCCACCGCGCACCGGCGTGCCCACCCCGGGCGCGATCCGCGGGTCGATGAAGTCGAGGTCGAGGCTCACGTGCAGGTGGGTGTCGTCCTCGAGATCCGCCAGCGCCCGTTTCATCACCTTGCGCATGGACACCTCGTCGATGTAGCGCATGTCGAAGCAGGAGACCCCGACCTCCTGGAGCAGCTCCTTCTCACCCTGGTCGACCGAGCGCAGACCGATCTGGCGCACCTCGTGCGCCGTCATCGCCGGGGCCCGACCGGAGAGCTCGACGAGCTCCTCGGGACCGCGCCCGAGCAGGCAGGCAACCGGCATCCCGTGCATGTTCCCGCTCGGGGTGATGGCGGCGGTGTTGAAGTCGGCGTGCGCATCGAACCAGAGCACCCGCAGCGGCCGGCCCTGCTCGCGGCAGTGCCGCACGACGGCGCTGATCGAGCCGACCGCCAGGCAGTGGTCACCGCCGAGGGTGATCGGCAACCGCCCGGACCCGAGCTCGGCGGAGACCGCGTCGTGCAGGGTCCGGTTCCACTCGACGACCTGGGGCAGGTGACGGTAGCCGTCGACTGGCGGGAGCATCGGGTTGTCCGGGCCCGCGATGTCCCCGCAATCCTTGACGTCGTTGCCGAAAGCCTCGAGCGCCTTCACGACGCCGGCCACCCGCAGGGCGCCCGGTCCCAGGCGGGCTCCGATGACGCTCGCGCCGATGTCGGTGGGGGCCCCGATGAGGCTGATGCTGCGGGACTGGGGGGAGCGAAGCGGTGTCACGGCGGCTGGTGACCTCTCGTCGTTCAGGGCCGCGGCCCGGGTCCGCAGCTGCCGGTGATCACGATAGACCCGTCGGCCCGGCTTCGCGGGTCTCGACGCAGGCGGCGATCCGGGCGTGCACGGCGTCGAACCACGGTTCCTTGGCCTGCGCGTACTCCTGCGTGGTGGCGCACCGTGCGGCCAGGTCCGCCTTGGCCCGAGCGTACTCATCCCGCAGCGCCGGGTCCTCACGCAGCAGGTCCCGGAAGGCTAGGGCCCACCGCCACCCCGGTGAGCCGACCTGGCGGACGTGCACCTGGGTGATCCGGCCAGGGTCGGCGTTGCCGTAGAAGCGTTTGGGCCACGTGGCACCCTCCTTCGACCGGTCGGCGCGGATGCCGGGGACGAGCACGAAGCCTGCCGCGAGCATGGCGCCGGTGAACTGCGGCGCGTCGGCCACCGCGAGATCCTCGACGCCGACCTGCAGGTCGATGACGTCCTTGGCGGCCAGACCGGGAACCGCGGTCGAGCCGATGTGTTCAATCTCCTGCACCTGCTCCCCCAGGGCGTGCCGGATCCGGGCGGTCAGGCGGGCCGCCTGGACCGGCCAGGCGGCATCCGGCGGGCTGAGCACGGGTCGGGCAAGGACTGAGCGAATGCCGCGAGCCAGGTTCTCCTCGAACGGCACGAGCCGCTCCCGCCAGAGTCGGCGGACCGCGTCCGCCAGTTCTGCCACGGTGCCCTCGTTGTCGAGCCACACGTCCGCCGCGGCACGGCGTTGCTCGTCGCTCGCCTGGGCCCCGATCCGGGCCCGGGCATCCCGCGGGGCCATCGCGCGCAGGGTGACCAACCGCTCGAACCGGGTAGTCTCGCTCGCGCCGACGACGACCACCAGGTGGTACTCCCCCGTCATCGCCTTTTCGACGAGCAGGGGCATGTCGTGCACGAGGATGCCGCCGGGCGCAGCGGCCATGAGCTGAGCGGTGCGGGCCCAGATCGCCGGGTGGGTGATCCCCTCGAGATCGGCCAGCGCGCCAGGGTCGCCGAAGACGATCCGCCCCAGCGCAGGTCGGTCCAGGGCCCCGTCGGAGCCGATGATCCCCGGTCCGAACCGCTGCACGATGGCTGCCAGCGCCGCAGACCCCGGTTCGACGACCTCCCGGGCCACCACGTCCGCATCGATCACCCTCGCGCCCAGCCGCACCAACTCGCGCGAAACGGTCGACTTGCCCGAGCCGATGCCCCCCGTGAGGCCCACGCGCACCATGACCCGCCCCTTATGAGAGGCCGGCGTCGAGCCGTCCACCGGTCGCGGGCTCGACCACGCCGCGCTCGGTGACGACCGCGCAGATCCAGCGGGCAGGGGTGACGTCGAACGCAGGATTGAAGCCACGAGTACCCTCCGGGGCCACCCCCACCCCCCCGAATGACGTCACCTCGTCGCCGGGACGCTCCTCGATCTCGATCTGCGAGCCGTTCGCCAGCGACACATCGACGGTGGACCACGGCGCCGCGACGACGAAGGGGATCTGCGCCACAGAGCACGCCAGCGCGACCCCGAGGGTGCCGATCTTGTTCGCTGTATCTCCGTTGGCGGCGATCCGATCCGCACCGACGACCGCGAGATCGACCAGGCCGCGCAGGATCGTCGAGGCGGCCGCAGCGTCCACCTGCAGCAGGTGTGGGATGCCTGCCTCGGTGAGTTCGTATGCCGTGAGCCGGGAACCTTGGAGCAACGGGCGGGTCTCGTCAGCGATGACGAGCTCAAGCCGGTTCCGGGCGTGCAGCTCGTGGATGATGCCGAACGCGGTCCCCCACCCCGACGTCGCGAGCGCACCGGTGTTGCAGTGGGTGAGGACCCGCAGTCGCTGCCGGTCGATCCGGGCCAGGAGCCAGTCCGCACCGAGCCGGGAAAGCTCCCGGTTGGCCCGCTCGTCGGCTGCAGCGAGCTCGCGGGCGGCCGCGAGCACCTCATCCCGCCCGCCGGCCACGAGGGACCGGACCTGGTCCACCCCCCAGGCAAGGTTGACGGCGGTTGGCCGGGCGTTGCGTACGGCGTCGATTGCCGCGTCAACCTGTGCTGCGTCCCAGCCCCTGCGCTCGCCCTCCTCGAGGGCGAGGGCGACACCGAGGGCACCGGCAACACCGAGGGCCGGAGCGCCACGGACCGCGAGCTGCTGGATCGCCGCGACGAGGTCGGCGGTGGTGTCGACAACGCGGTCCGTGGCCACCGCCGGCAGCCGGGTCTGGTCGAGCAGGCGAACCGCACCGCGGCCGTCAGTGCCCGCAGTGTCGTCCCAGCTGATCGCGACGAGCGTCATCGGTAGCCGGTGGAGCGCACGCGCAGACGCGGCACACGACCTCGAGGACACCTGTGCACTGCGGGACACACCATGACCTGACCCTAGCCTTCCCCCTGCCGCCCCGGCTCGTGGTGAATCATGGGGGTGGGACCCGCTAGGGTCCCGATGACGGGCCCACCGGTGCCATCTCGGTCACCTCGGGGCGCCCACGACCTCCGTCACGGGAAGGCTGCGCCATGTCACCACTGTCCGACTCGCCCATCGTCGTGGGTGTCGACGGGTCTGCGCCCGCAGCGGCTGCACTCGCCTGGGCCGCTCGCCGGGCCAAGATCACCGGAGCCCGGGTGCACATCCTGCACGCCTTCGCCGTGGATCTCCCGATGCTCGGCTTCGGTGAGGTTGAGGATCGGGACTCCATCCGGCAGTATGCCGCGAGCCTCGTCACCGCGGCCACGGCACGGGTGCATTCCCTGGCTCCTGGAGCCAGGGTTACCACCTCGGTGGCCCGCGGCTTCGCCTCCCCAGCGCTGATCGCCGCCTCGCACGATGCACAAGCAGTCGTCGTCGGCACGACCGGGCAGGGCACATTGAGCAAGATCAGCCTCGGCCCGGTCGCGATGCAGGTGGCCACCCACGCGGCGTGCCCGATCGTCCTCGTCGCCGACGAGATGTCGGCCCCGACCGACCCGCCTCGAGTGGTCGTCGGAGTCGACGGCTCCGAGGCGTCTTTGCGAGCGCTCGACAAGGCTGTCGAGCAGGCCGGTGTCCTCGGTGCGACCCTGGAAGTGGTCCATGCTTGGCAGGCCCGCAGCGTCAACGACCCCAACCTGAGCGCCGGGTCGAACTGGGCGGACTACGAAGGGCGGGTCACCTCACTGGTGACCGACCGGGTTGCTCGTGCCCCGCGCCCGGCTGCGCTGGCCAACACGGACCGCCCGGTCCCAGCGGTCGAGCTCGTGCGCGGCGACCCGGTCAAAGTCCTCGCAGAGCGCAGCAAGGGCGCCGCGGAGATCATCGTTGGCTGCCGCGGCGCAGGAGGTTTCCCGGGCCTACATCTCGGCACGGTCGCCCTCGGCCTGCTCGGCCGGGCACGGTGCCCGCTCATGCTCATCCACTGAGCCGGCCCGCTCTTCCACTGAGCCGGCCCGACCCTCAGAGCCGGCCGACGCGCTGAGCCATCAGGTGGTGATGCCGAGTCGGTCGAGGATGAAGGCCCACTCCCAGGCGATCTGCTCCCAGGCGGCATACCGACCACTGCGACCCATATGACCGGCCGCCATCTCTGTGCGCAGCAGGATCGGCCGAGTCGTTGTGTCGTTGGTCACGGTGGCCCGCAGCCGCGCCACCCACTTGGCCGGCTCGGTGCACGACACCCGGGTGTCGTGCAGTGATGCTGTCGCCAAGATGGCCGGATAGTCGCGCGCCACGATGTTCTCGTAGGGCGAGTAGGACTTCATCACGGCATACACCTGCGGGTCGGTGAGCGGGTTCCCCCACTCGTCCCACTCCCCCACGGTGAGCGGCATCTCCGGGATCAGGGTGGTCGTCAAGGCATCGACGAACGGCACCGCAGCGTGCGCGACGGCAAACTTCTCCGGCGCGAGGTTGACCACCGCGCCCACGAGCAGCCCGCCGGCCGAACCCCCTTCGAGCGCGATCCGATCCGGTGCCATCCACCCGGCAGCGACCAAAGCATCCCGAGCAGCAACAGTGTCGGAGAACGTATTCGGCTTGGCGAGGAGCTTGCCGTCGTCATACCACTGTCTCCCCATCTCCCCCCCGCCGCGCACGTGGGCCACGGCGAAGACGACTCCCCGGTCGAGCAGGCAGAGCCGGGCGATGGAGAAGTAGGGGTCGCTGCTCACCTCGTAGGACCCGTACGCCGTGAGCAGCCCGGGCGCGGTGGCGTCCGTGACGATCCCAGCCCGGGCCACCACGGACACCGGAACCGCTGTCCCGTCCGCGGCCCTGGCCCACAACCGGTGCTCCTGGTACTGACTCGAGTCGAAGCCTCCCAGAACCTGCTGCCGCTTCAGGACTGTCTGCTCCCCGTTCACCAGGTCGACCTCGAGGATGGTCCGCGGAATGGTGTAGGACTCGAGCACCACCTGCACGGTGCGCTGCGCCGCCTCCGGGTTGTCGCCGAGTCCGACGGTGTGCACCGCTGCGTCGAACCTCAGGTCCCAGGCCGGCCCGAAGCTCTCCGGTCCCAGGATCGCCGGATCTGCGCGCACCGGCAGCACCCGAAGCGCGGTCATCCCGTTGCTGCGCAACGACAACACAGCCCAACGGTCGAAGGAGTCGACGGCGAGGAACCGCTCGCCTCGTCCTGAGTCGAGCAGGGGACGCCACTGTTCGTGCCCGGTCGCACCCAGCGGCGCCCAGGCCAGGTCAGCGTCGCTGTGGTCGGCGTTGTGAACGATGAGCAGTCCGGCCGCGGACGGCTCGACGTCGTATTCGACACCCTCACGCCGAGGGGTGACGCAGCGCAACTCCCGGTCAGGGTGATCGGTGGGCAACAGCCACACCTCGGAGGTCGTCCGGCTGGCCAGGGTGAGGATCAGCCAACGCCGGTCCCGGCTGCTGCCGAGCTCCAGGGCGAACCGCTCATCGTTCTCCTGGTGGACCAGGACATCCTGGGTGGGGTCCGAGCCGATCCGGTGCCGCCACAGCTGGTGGGGGCGCCAGGTCTGGTCGAGGCGAGTGTAGAAGACGAACTCCGCGGCTGCGTCGAACTCCACACCGTAGCCGACACCGGTCAGGGCCTCGTCCCGGATGGTGCCGGTGGCCAGGTCGACGACAGCGAGATCGAAGCGTTCCTCACCGGTGAGGTCGACGGCATACCCCAAGGTGCCGTGATCCTCGCTCACAGTGAGAGCACCCAGGGCGAAGAACTCACTGCCGGCGGCCAGGGTGTTGCCGTCCAGGAGCACCTGCTCGCCGGAGATGGGGGTGGCGACGTCTGGCCGTTCCGCCCGGTCCACAATTGGGGCCCGGACGTACAGCGGATACGACAGCCCCTCGATCGTGCGGGTGTAGTACCACCAGGGCCCGTCGGCGACCGGCACCGAGGCGTCGGTCTCCAGGACCCGTGACCTGATCTCGTCGAAGATCCTTCCCCGAAGACCGCCCAGTGCTGCCGTGCACGCCTCCGCGTAGGCGTTCTCGGCGCTCAGGTAGTCCAGGAACTCTCCGGACCCGGTATCTCGCATCCACTCATACGGATCCTCGACGACGTCGCCGTGGTGTTCCCGGCGGTGCGGACGGACGGCGGCAACCGGCGGAGGCAGATCCGCGCTCGCGCCGGCGGGGGCAGCGGGCATGCTCAGCCTCCCGAGAGGCAGCGAGGACCGAGGAGCACCTTGAGGTCGCCGAAGAGAGCATCACTGGCGGTGACCCGGTAGGCGGCGTCGAGTTGCAGCTCGACCCGGCGCCCCGGTTTGACCAGTCGTAGCTGGACCTCGGTCGCTCCGGGATGGTTGGCGAGGACGGCCTTGAGCTCCTCGATCCTGCCGGTAGTCGCCTTGAGAGTGTCCATGGTGAGCACGACCGGGGGGCGCGGGCCCTCGGTGATGTCGGGCAAGGTGAGGTCCAAGGCGGCGACCGAGACCGACTCGTCCCGCCGGACCTTGCCCCGGACGACGGCGACGAGATCCTGGGCGAGCATCGTCGAGACGGTTTCGTAGAAGTTGGGGAACATCAGCACCTCGACAGCGCCACCGAGGTCTTCGATGGTGGCGATCGCCCACAGGTCGCCCTTCTTCGTGCGCTTGAACTGCAGCGCCGTAATCAGCCCGGCGATGGTCACCATGGTCCCGTCGGGAGGACCGTCGTCGCCGGTGACGGCGGAGATATCGATGTCGGCGTGGGCGGTCAGCACGTGTTCCAGGCCGAGCAGCGGATGGTCGGAGACATAGAGGCCGAGCATCTCGCGCTCGAAGGAGAGCAGGGTCGCCTTGTCCCACTCGGCCTTCGGCACCACAGTCAGACCCATGAGATCGCCGCTGGTCCCATCCGGAGCATCGTCGAAGGCGCCGAAGAGGCTGTCCTGCCCGATCGCCTCCTGCTTCTTGATGGCGACGAAGGCCTCGACGTACTCCTCGTGGATCCGGATCAGCCCCATCCGGGACTCACCAAGCCCGTCGAAGGCACCAGCCTTGATCAGCGACTCGATCGTCCGCTTGTTCGCCACCGTGGTCGCGCACTTGGCGAGGAAGTCGGCGAATCCGGTGAAGGCCCCCTTGTCGCGACGGGCCGCGACGATCTCGTCGACCACGTGCTGGCCGACGTTGCGGACCGCGTTGAGCCCGAACCGGATATCGGCACCAACGGCAGCGAACTGGGCCACGGACTCGTTGACGTCCGGAGGGAGGACTTTGATACCCATCCGGCGGCACTCGGCGAGGTAGAGGGCGCTCTTGTCCTTGTCGTCGCCCACACTGGTGAGCAGGGCCGCCATGTACTCAGCCGGGTAGTTCGCTTTGAGGTAAGCGGTCCAGTACGAGACGAGGCCGTATGCCGCGGTGTGCGCCTTGTTGAAGGCATAGTCCGAGAAGGGGACGAGGACCCCCCACAGTGCGGCGATCGACGCCTCGGTGAAACCGTTCGCTGTCATTCCCTCGGAGAACGGCAGGTACTCGGCGTCGAGGACCTCCTTCTTCTTCTTGCCCATGGCTCGCCGGAGCAGGTCGGCCTTGCCCAGGGTGTATCCGGCGAGCTTCTGGGCGATCTCCATGACCTGTTCCTGGTAGATGACCAGTCCGTAGGTCGTGGCCAGGATGGGCTCGAGCGCAGCGACCATCTCCGGCTGAAGCTTGCCCTTGAGCTGGGGGTCAAGTGGGATGAGCTCCTGTTTACCGTTCTTGCGCAGCGCGAAGTTGGTGTGTGCGTTGACGCCCATGGGGCCGGGGCGATAAAGCGCGAGAGCGGCGGAGATGTCCTCGAAGTTGTCCGGTTGCATCAGGCGGAGCAGGCTGCGCATACCCCCACCGTCGAGTTGGAAGACCCCGAGGGTGTCTCCGCGGCCGAGCAGCGCGTAGGTGTCCGGGTCGGTCGGATCGTCCCGCAGGGCATCCAGGTCGAGATCGACGCCGCGATTGGCCCGAACGTTGGCGAGGGCGTCGTCGAGGATGGTGAGGTTCCGCAGGCCGAGGAAGTCCATCTTGACCAGCCCGAGAGCTTCACACATCGGGTAGTCGAACTGGGTGATGACCTGCCCGTCCTGCAGGCGCCGCATGACCGGGATGACGTCGATGAGCGGCTCGCTGCTCATGATGACTCCGGCGGCATGAACGCCCCACTGCCGGATGAGCCCTTCGAGACCCTGCGCCGTGGTCACGACCTCCTTGAGCGGGGCTTCGGAGTCCACCAGTTTGCGGAAGTCGGCGCCCTCGGCATACCTCTTGTGCTCGGGGTCGTAGATATCGGTGAGGGGCACGCCCTTACCCATGACGTCCGGTGGCATCGCCTTGGTGAGCTGCTCCCCGACACTGAACGGGTGCCCCAGGACGCGGGCGGCGTCCTTGACTGCCTGCTTGGCTTTGATGCGGCCGTAGGTGACGATCTGGGCGACCCGGTCGTCGCCGTACTTCTGGGTGACGTAACGGATGACCTCACTGCGGCGACGCTCGTCGAAGTCGACGTCGAAGTCAGGCAGTGAGGGTCGTTCGGGATTGAGGAACCGCTCGAAGATCAGGCCGTGTCGGATCGGGTCCAGGTCCGTGATCCGCATCGCATAAGCGCACATCGACCCGGCGCCCGAGCCGCGGCCTGGCCCGACCCGGATCCCGTGGTCCTTGGCCCACGTGATGAAGTCCGCGACGACGAGGAAGTACCCGCAGTAGCCCTTCGAGGTGATGATGCCGGTCTCGTATTCCGCCTGTGCGGCGGCATACTCCGGGACCCCGCCGGGGAAACGCGCGGCAAGCCCACGCTTGACCTCCTCGGCGAACCAGCTCTCCTCGCTCTCCCCGGGCGGGCACGGGAAGCGCGGCATGAAGCGACCCTCGGCCTCAGTGAAGGACACCTCGCACATCTCGGCGATGCGCAGGGTGTTGTCACAGGCCTGGGGTAGCTCACGCCAGGTATGCCGCATCTCCGCCGGGCTCATCAGATAGAAGGTCTCGGCGTCGAACTTGAACCGACCCGGATCCATCAGGGTCGAGCCGGACTGGACGCACAGCAGCGCACCGTGGGCCTTGGCATCGTCGGGACCGACGTAGTGTAAGTCGTTGGTCGCCACGAGCGGGAGCCCGAGCTCCCGGGCAAGTCGGAGCAGGTCGCGCTGCACCCGGCGCTCGATGTCCAGGCCGTGGTCCATGAGTTCGCAGAAGTAGTTCTCGGCACCGAAGATGTCCCGGTAGTCGGAGGCTGCCTGCTTCGCGAGGTCGTACTGCCCCAAGCGGATCCGGGTTTGGATCTCCCCGGACGGGCATCCGGTCGTGGCGATCAGCCCGGCACCGTGGGCGCTGAGCAGCTCGGTGTCCACCCGTGGCCACTTGGCATAGACCTGGTCCAGGCTTGCCTGGCTGTTCATGGCGAACAGGTTGCGCAGCCCGGCGTCGTCCTTGGCGAGCAGGGTCATGTGGGTGTAGGCACCGGATCCGGAGACGTCGTCACCGTTGTTGCTCTGCTCGTCGCCCCACCGCACCCGGGTCCGGTCCTTGCGGTGGGTGCCGGGGGTGACGTAGGCCTCGACCCCGATGATCGGCTTGACACCGGTGCCTTGCGCCGTCTTCCAGAACTCATGGGCGCCGAAGAGGTAGCCGTGGTCGGTCATCGCCAGAGCCGGCATCCCCATGGCCGCAGCTCGGTCGAACAGGTCACCGATACGCGCGGCTCCGTCGAGCATCGAGTACTCGGTGTGGACGTGGAGGTGAACGAAGCTGTCCTCGGTCCTCGAGGGGGTCTTCGTGGCGGGCTGGTCGGACATCGCGGCCCATCCTAAGTCGACCGGCCGACATCGGTGTGCCGAGCCACGCTCGGTGGCGACACTCAGGCCGCCAGACGGTCGAGGGCCCGGCGCAGGTCCTGCGGGTAGGGGCTCTCGAAGGTGACCCACTCCCCGGATCCCGGGTGTTCGAAGCCGAGTCCGTGGGCGTGCAGCCACTGCCGCTCCAGGCCGAGCCGGCGGGCGAGGATGGGATCCGCCCCATAGAGCGGGTCCCCGACGCAGGGGTGCCGGATCGCTGCCATGTGCACCCGGATCTGATGGGTCCGTCCGGTCTCCAGGTGCACTTCGAGCAGGCTGGCGTGCGGGAATGCCTCGATGAGTTCATAGTGGGTCACCGCTGATTTACCCGAGGTCATCACGGCGAACATGAACTCGGCACCGGGCCGCCGACCGATCGGTGCGTCGATCGTGCCGACGAGTGGGTCCGGCAGGCCCTGGACGAGTGCGTGATAGGTCTTGTCCACCCGACGCTGCGTGAACGCCCGCTTGAGGATGCTGTAGGCCCGCTCGGACTTGCACACGACCATAAGTCCGCTCGTGCCGACGTCGAGGCGGCTGACGATGCCCTGGCGCTCACTCGCACCGCTCGTCGAAACTCGGTAGCCCGCCGCCTTCAGGCCACCGAGCACGGTCGGTCCGGTCCAGTTGACGCTCGGGTGCGCCGCGACGCCCACTGGCTTGTCGACGACGACGACGTCCTCGTCGTCATGGACGATCCGCATCCCGGGCACAGGCTCAGCCACGATCTCCAGGCTCGGTGGTGTCCGGGCGCCAGGCAGGCTGACCTCGAGAAGGTCACCTGCGAGCACCCGGTGGGACTTGCCGACAGCAGCCCCGTTGACGATCACCTCACCGGCACCGGCGAGCTCAGCGGCCCGGGAGCGGGAGAGGCCGAGGAGGCGGGCCAGGGCCGAGTCGACCCGCTCACCGTCTAGGCCTTCAGGGATAGGCAGGGTCCGGTGTTCAGCCACTGTCGTCCGTCCCGGCGGTGAGGGGGGTTCCGCGCAGGAACAGCACGGCCAAGAGGGCGGCCGCGACGACGATGGCGATGTCCGCGACGTTGCCGATGAAGAGCCCGAAGTAGTCGATGAAGTCGACGACGTGCCCCCGGGCGAACCCGGGCTGGCGTAGGAGTCGATCGGCGAGGTTGCCCAGCGAGCCGCCGATAAGCAGGCCCAGAGCGACCGCCCAAGGGAGTGTGTTGACCCGCAAGGCAGCCCGGATCGCCACGAACGTGATGACGAGGGCGAGGACCGTGAGAACCCAGGTCATCCCTGCACCGATGGAGAACGCTGCCCCGCTGTTGGCGATGAGGTTCAGCTGGATCCAGTCCCCGACGAGTGGGCGAGGCTGCGCCAGCGTGAGCGTATGCAGCGCCCAGACCTTGCTTCCCTGGTCGGCCAGGAGGGTGAGCAGGGCAATCGCGACCAGGACACGCCGGGGCTGCGTCGCCCCAGCGGACAGCTCCTGCGGCGACGCAGGTGGTGTCGCCGGGGCCGTCAGTGACGTTCCTGCTGGATCTTGCATGCCATGCACAGGGTCGCACGAGGCGCGGCCTGGAGTCGCAGCTTGCCGATCGGGCTCCCGCAGGACTCGCACACGCCATAGGTGCCGTTGGCCAAGCGGCTCAGGGCGTGCTCGTTCTGTTCGAGCATCTCCTGGGCATTGCCGGCTAGGGCGATCTCCTGCTCACGTTCGTAGGCTTTAGCCCCGGCGTCCGCTTGGTCGTCACCCACCCCGTCCCCGGAATCACGCAGCAGGTCGGCAATGTCATCTCGAGCCCGGTCGATCTCCGCGACGAGCTGGGCGATGTCAGCCTCGATCTCGGCGCGCAACTCGGCGAGCTCCGCAGGCGTCCACGGGGTCTCGTCAGCCTTGACCGGGACCACCTGAACCGCTGCCTTAGCGGCCTTCCGAGGACCGGAGACCACCGGCTTCGCCCCTGCGACAGCACGCTTGGTGACCATTCCTGACCTTCACTGTTGACGTGCCGGCACCAGTGTTCCGGCAACCGGATGACGCGCTGAGGATACCGGGGTCAGCCCTTCTCGGGGCCGGTCTCGCCACCCTCGGAAGTGTCGGGTGCCGGCTCGACAGCGGTGTGGTCGAGCGCCTCCAGCTGGTCCGCGATGAAACTCTTGAGCCGGGCCCGGTAGTCCTTCTCGTAGTTGCGGAGTTCTCCGATCCGGCGCTCCATGTCGATCCTGGCATCGGCGAGCTGGCCGAGGACAGTTTGCTTCTTCTGCTGGGCCTCGTGGACCATGCCCGTCGAACGCTCGCGCGCCTCGGTGATCATCTCGTCGTGGCGCGTCTGCGCCTCGTGGATCAGGTTGTCGTGCTGCGCCTGTCCGCTGGAGAGGAGCTCGTCGTAGGTGCTCTGACCCGTGGAGAGCAGCTCGTCGTACTTGCTCTGACCCGTGGAGAGCAGCTCGTCGTACTTGCTCTGACCCGTGGAGAGCAACTCGTCGTACGTGCTCTGACCCGTGGAGAGCAACTCGTCGTGGCGCAGCTGCGCGGCACCGACGAGTTCATCGCGCTTGGCCTCGCCAGCAGCCACGTGCTCGTCGTGCAGTCGTTGCGCCAGCGCGAGCACTCCGGCCGCGCTCCCCGCACCCACCGCGACCTCGGCCGGACCGCCCCCGGCGTCACCCTGCTCGCGGGCAGCGGCGATCCGCTGCTGTGCTGCGGCCTCGGCCTCCTCGGCGGAAGACTGGGCACGTGCAATCCGCTCCTGCGCAGCTCGCTCGGCCTCCTCGGCCCGGGCCCGCAGAACCTCGAGTTGCTCCTGGTGGTTGCGAGTCGCCTCGTCGAGCTCGCCCTGACGCCCCTCGGAGGCCGCCTGGGCTGCGGCTGCACCATCAGCCTCGAGAGCCTGGTTGCGGGACTGAGACTCCCCAAGCTGACCCTCGAGTTCCTGCACCCGCGCCTCGAGTTCGGCGTTCTGTTCCTTGAGTGACCCGATCTCCGCTTGCGCAGCCTCGACGGCGCCGGCCTCCGGCAGTGGCTCCAGACCGCGCCCCTCCCGGCAGTCGGACACCTGGGTACGCAGGTCCTCGGACTCCTTGGCCACCCGACGTAGTTCGACGACGATGTCATCGAGGAAGTCGTCCACCTCGCGTTCGTCGTATCCGCGACGGAACTGCGTGGTCGCGAACGTCTTGTTGAGGACGTCCTCGGGCGTCAGAGCCATGTCAACTCCTGAATATTTCGGTGCGGACCTGCCCACGGTGGTCTGTGACGCGTGGGAGTGCGATCACAGCCTAGAGGATGGCGAGCAGGACGTAGACACCGACGAGCACGACGAGAAATCCCAGATCCAGAGCCACCGCTCCCAGGCGCAGCGGCGGGAGCACCCGGCGAACCGCCTTGATCGGAGGGTCGGTGAGAGTGTAGACGAACTCAGCGACGACCAGGACCGGGCCTCGCGGACGCCAGCCTCGGGCAAACACCTGGATCCAGTCGAAGACCAGGCGGCCGAGGAGGACGATGAGATAGAGCCAGACAACCAAGTGGAGCAGGTTTCGGATTCCGGTCAGCACACATCGTCCGTTTCACGAGTCGGGCGCCGGGCCCGCGGGCTCAGCTCTGGTTGAACAGCGAACGTGCCGGGGGTCCGGACTGTTCCTCCCCGGTGATCTCGACGGTTTCCGGGGAGAGCAGGAAGACCTTGGCCGTGACGCGCTCGATGGACCCGTGCAGACCGAAGACGAGCCCTGCTGCGAAGTCCACGAGCCTCTTGGCGTCGGCGTCACCCATTTCGGTGAGGTTCATGATGACCGGAACCCCGTCCCGGAAGTTCTCTCCGATCGTCTTTGCCTCGTTGTAGGTGCGGGGGTGGATCGTCGTGATCCGGGTGATTCCCGAGGTCGGGAGAGCGTGGACCAGGTCCGAGGCGCGCCGACGAGGGGCGAGTTCCGTCACCGGGGCATTCCGGGCCTCGTCGTAGCCCTGCTCTTCGTAACGGTGCTCGTCATAGTCGTCGTAGTCGTCGTAGCGGCTCGCGTCCTCGGCAAGCCCGAGGTATGCCATGGTCTTCCGCAACGCGCTCATCGGTGCTCTCCTGTTCGCCTCCGGATCGGGGAGGCATCGTCTGCTCAGGCTCGGTCGCGATCGAAGTTACCCAAGTGACGGACGGGATCCGAGGATTGCGGTCCCGACACGCAGGTGTGTCGCGCCCGCAGCGACAGCAGCCTCGAGATCGGCGCTCATCCCCGCCGAGATCCACGTGGCGTCCGGATGGTCTTGTCGAAGTGCCCGGGCAACGTCCGCGAGGTCTCGGAAAGCCGCCCACGGGTCCGCCCCGAGTGGGGCCACCGCCATGACTCCGGCGAGGTCGAGGTGCTCGCTGGCGGCGATGAGGCCGGCCAGGATGGGCACCTCAGCGGGCAGTGCGCCTCCCCGGCCGCTCGCACCGTCCAGCGAGACCTGGACAAGCACCCGCAGCCGGCGACCGTGCCGGACGGCGCCACGGTCGAGTGCGGGAACGAGTCGAGCCCGGTCGACACTGTGGACGACGTCAGCCCACCGGGCGACCGATGCCGCCTTGTTCGACTGGAGCTGGCCGATGAAGTGCCAGGACAGACCGCGAGCCGCAACCTCGGCGTGCTTGCGGGACCCTTCCTGGTCCCGGTTCTCGCCGACGTCGCTCACCCCCAGGCCAGCGAGCAGGTCCACGTCGGTCGCGGGGAAGTTCTTCGTCACCACGACGAGGTGGACCGGATCGGTGCGTCCGTATGCTGCCCGCGCAGCCTCGATCCGGGAATGCGCCGCGGCGAGGTTGGCGCCGAGTTGGGCACGCCGGGCGAGCGGGGTGAGTGGTGAGTCGGTCATCTGGACCTCCGGAGAATGACGCCAGCGAACCGGCCGGTGACCCCGCTGCGTCGGTGGGAGAACAGTCGTTCATCCTCACGGGCGCAGCCGCATACCCAGTGCGCGAGCTCGACCCCCATGGAGTCGAGCTGGGCGACGACGCCGGCCGCGATGTCCAGGGCAGGTGTGCCCGCCCAGGACACTGTCCGGGCTGCCGGCACCAAGGACGCTGCCGTGGTGCACATGTCTGCCGGCACCTCGTAGCAGCGACCGCACACCGCCGGGCCGACGATAGCGCGCAGCCGGCGCGCCCCCAGGTCGCGCAGTGTGCTCACCGCGGCCGGGACGACCCCGGCGACCAGACCCGGGCGCCCGGCGTGGACCGCAGCGATAGCGGGCCCGTCTTCGTCCCAGAGGAGCACCGGGGTGCAGTCCGCGACGAGCGCGAGCAGGGCCAGGTCTGGGGTCGTCGTGACGAGCGCGTCCGCTCGGGGGGGATGCTGGGGAGCCGCATCGACCACGGCGACCTGCGCGCCGTGACACTGGTCCATGACGACAAGCTGCCCAGGAACGACGTCGAGCGCCGCAGCGAGCCTGGCCCGGTTGGCCGTGACGTCACCCGGGTCATCCCCGACATGGGCGCCGAGGTTGAGAGCGGCATACGGGCCGGCACTGACCCCGCCCGCCCGCTCGGTGACGGCGACCGCTACCGGGCCGTACCGGCGCTGCCAGAAGAACACGACATGTCCGAAGCGACTGGTCGGCGGCCGGTCACTTGAGGAAGTCCGGGACGTCGAGGTCATCCCCCTCGTCAAAGGTCACCGTCCGCGGGACGGTGCGCACCGGCTCGACGGCCGGCGCTGCGGGGGCCGAAGGCGAGTCGTCACCGGAGCCGTCCTCCGTGGACGGGCGCCCGGCAGGGGCGGGTGTGTTCCCGTCGACCACCGGCACGCTCTTGGCGGGCGCACTGACCGCAGCAGGGATACTCACTGGCGCCCGGGACCCTTGTACCGAGCCGATGGACCGTTCCGTCCCACGCGACGAGGGGGAGCCACTGTCGAATCCAGCGGCGATGACGGTGACCCGGACCTCGTCACCGAGCGCGTCGTCGATGACCGCACCGAAGATGATATTGGCCTCAGGATGCGCTGCCTCCTGAACCAGGCGGGCCGCCTCGTTGATCTCGAACAGGCCCAGGTCGCTGCCGCCCTGAATGGACAAGAGCACTCCATGGGCGCCGTCGATGCTCGCCTCGAGCAACGGGCTGGAGATCGCCAGTTCGGCGGCCTGGATCGCCCGGTCGTCGCCGCGAGAGGAGCCGATGCCCATCAACGCCGATCCAGCGCCTTGCATGACCGACTTGACGTCGGCGAAGTCAAGGTTGATCAGCCCTGGGGTGGTGATCAGGTCGGTGATCCCCTGGACGCCGGACAGGAGCACCTGGTCGGCCGACTTGAAGGCATCGATGATCGACACGCCGCGATCGCTGATCGAGAGCAGGCGGTCGTTGGGGATGACGATCAGGGTGTCGACCTCCTCCCGGAGCGACCCAATCCCGGATTCGGCCTGGTTGGCGCGCCGGCGGCCCTCGAACATGAACGGCCTGGTGACCACGCCGATGGTGAGCGCGCCCAGGCTCTTGGCGATACGCGCGACGACGGGGGCCCCGCCGGTCCCGGTGCCACCCCCCTCGCCGGCGGTGACGAAGACCATGTCAGCGCCCTTGAGGACCTCCTCGATCTCCTCGGCGTGATCCTCGGCCGCCTTCTTGCCAACCTCGGGGTCCGCGCCGGCGCCGAGGCCCCGGGTCAGCTCGCGACCGACGTCGAGCTTGACGTCGGCGTCGGACATAAGAAGGGCCTGGGCGTCGGTGTTGATGGCGATGAACTCAACGCCCTTGAGGCCGACCTCGATCATCCGGTTGATGGCGTTGACACCACCCCCGCCGATGCCGACGACCTTGATGACGGCCAAGTAGTTCTGCGGTGTTGCCACGGTTGTGGGCCTTCCTTGTGGTGCCATTTGTCGGATCCGTTCACCCGGACCGGTCCGCCCCGGGACAAATTACCCTCAATGTGCACTTGACGGTAATGGTTTGGTCGCGGTCAGGTGCTGTCGACGCTAGGCAGATAAACGTCCCGGATCAATCTGTCGCCGGGCGTGTCGGCCCGGCAATCTTCGATGTTCCGCCCAGCGTGTCACTAAGGACACTCCAGCATCATTGACCACACAACGTGCAGTGGCCCAGTCCAGTGTCCAAGCGCAGTGTCGCCGTGGCACGCTGTCTGCGCTGTGGGGAGGTCTCAGGTAGTCGTCGGGGTGTCCGGGGTGCTCACGTCGATCGTCGCTGGGTGCGTGCCCAGGAGCACGCGGAGCACTTCCGCCTTACGCTCGGCGCGGTCCCCGCCACCCCAGATGACCGTGACCTGGCCGATCTGGAAAGTCACGTGGCTCGGCGATGACACCTCGAGGGAACCAACCTGCGTCGCCAGGTCTGGTGGCAGCTGGGCGATGACGGACAGTGCGGCCTTCAGGGCCGCGCGATCGGCTCCCTCCGGACTGGTCACGGTGACGACCGGCAGACCCGCAGGCGCCTGTGAAACGGTGGCAAACGCCACGCCGGTGGCGTCGACGAGCTGGAGGCTCCCGTCCGCGCCTCGCGCCACGATCCGGGCCGTGCGCGGCGTCACGACGATCCGGATGGTGCTCGGCCAGGACCGACTCACCTCGGCCTGCGCCACGGTGATCTTCCCCCGGACCCGGTGTGCGACGGCACCGGTGTCGACCCGGGCCAGGGGGCCGCCCATCGGGACGGCCGCCAGATCCCGGACTGCGGCCGCCTCCGCGCCGCTGATACCCTCAACCTCTACTTGACGCACAGTCATCAGAGAACTGAGCCAGACTGCCCAGACCACCGTGGCTGCCACCACGACGACGAGGGCCAGCCAGCCCCAGCGGATGAGTCGCCGGCGGCGTCGATCCCAGACCTTGGCGTCGAGCGAGGTGGGTGCGCCAGGGCGGGGGGGCGGCGGCTGGCGACGCGGCGGCTGGCGACGCGGCGGCTGGCGGCGCGACGGCGCCATGGGCGGTGGTGACGGGGTCACTGCTGCTCCGTCAACTCGGCCAGCAGCGGGCTCGCAAGCTCGCCGATGTCCCCGGCGCCGACGAGCAGGACGATGTCCCCCGGGGCGCTCCCAGCTGCGGCCCAGCTGACCGCGTCCTGGGGGGCGAGAACGCCGGGCACTTCGCGACGACCGGGTAGCTGCCGTAGTGGGTGGCCGATGAGCTCGGAGTCGACCCCGGCGACCGGTGCCTCCCGGGCACCGTAGACCGCGAGCAGACCCACCCGGTCCGCCGGGGCCAACCCGGCCGCGAACTGAGCGGCGAAGTCACGGGTCCGGGAGTAGAGGTGCGGCTGGAAGAGAACGCAGAGCCGGCCACCGCGTTCGGCCGCGAGGGCAGCGGCCGTCACGACGACGGCCTCGACCTTGCCAGGATTGTGCGCGTAGTCGTCGACGACAAGGACGCCTCGGCGGGTCCCGACCACCTCGAAGCGGCGGCGCGTCCCGCGGAAACCGGCCAACCCGGCCAGCACTCTGTCCGGATCCGCGCCCAGTCCGTGGACGGCGGCCGTATATGCCGCGACTGCATTGCGGATGTTGTGCACCCCTGGGGCCGGAACGATCAGTTCATGCGCCGTGCCGTCGGCGTCACGTAGGACCGCCGATGACCCAAGCCCAGAGGGTTCCCAGCCAAGGACCCTCACCTGCGCGGCATCGGTCGTGCCATAGGTGAGTACGCGTCGCCCGGTGCGGACGCTGATCGCAGCCAACCGCGCCGAGCCGGGGTCGTCCGCGCAGGCGACGAGCAGACCGTCCCGGGGCGAACTCGACACGAAGTCGGCATACGCCTCCTGGACGCGCGCGAAGGTGCCGTAGAAGTCCAGGTGGTCGGGCTGGACATTGGTGACCACGGCAACCTGCGGGTGGTAGACGACGAACGACCCGTCGGACTCGTCTGCTTCCACGACGAAGGTAGCCCCGCCACCGGACCGGGCGTTGGTGCCATGGGCGGCAAGCTCGCCGCCGGCGGCGAACGACGGGTCGAGACCGGCACCCTCAAGGGCAGCGACGAGCATCGAGGTCGTCGTCGTCTTGCCGTTGGCCCCAGCGACCGCGACGACCCGGTGACCCGCGGCGGCACTGGCCAGCGCCTGGGCGCGGTGCAGCACGCGCAGTCCCCGATCCCGGGCGGCGGTGAGCTCGACGTTGTCGTCAGGGATCGCCGAGGAGACCACCACCGTGTCGGCCTCACGGACGTGCTCGGCATCGTGACCGACGAACACCCGGGCCCCCTCGTCGGCCAGGGCCGCCAGGGTCGCCGAGTCCCGGGCATCCGAGCCGGACACCGGCACCCCCCGGGCCAGGAGCAGCCGGGCCACCGCCGACATTCCGGCGCCGCCGATGGCGATGAGATGGGTCCGACCCAGGCTGCTCAGGGGCACCGCGAGCGCGGTGAAGTCGAAGCGCGCGTTCACGCCATCCATAGCTCAGCGGGCTTCCCGGGTCGCGGCGGCAGCCAGCACGAGATCGACGACGAGCTCGTCCCCGCCGCGCTCCCCGGCCGAGGCTGCGGCGGCGGCCATGCGGCCGAGCTGACCCGGCTCGCCGAACATCGCGGGGACGTTCTCGCGCACCCACTGCGTCGTCAATGCCGCATCCTCGACGAGGACGCCTCCACCAGCGGCCACGACGTGCCGGGCGTTGAGTCGCTGCTCTCCGTTGCCGATCGGCAACGGCACATAGACTGCCGGCAGCCCGACCGCAGTGAGTTCGCACACGGTGTTGGCGCCAGCCCGGGCGAGAACGAGGTCGGCCACGGCATACGCGAGTTCCATCGCATCGACGTAGGCCAGGACCACGCACGGCGCGCCACCCTGCGGTGGCGGTGGAGCCGGGTAGTCCTTGCCGGCCCCGGTGACGTGCAGAACCTGGATGCCCGCCGCCGATAGATCGGGAAGGGCCTCCCGGACTGCTTCGTTGATCCGTTGCGCACCGAGGGAGCCGCCGGTGACCAGAAGGGTCGGTCGCTGCGGGTCGAGGCCGAAATGGGCCGCGGCCTCCTCCCGTCGACTCGCCCGAACAAGACCGGTGATCTCCGTCCGCAGCGGCATCCCGGTGACCACCGCACGGGGCAGCGCCGTCTCCGGGAAGGTGACTGCGACGGCCGCGGCCCCACGCGAACCGAGCCGGTTCGCCAGCCCGGGCCGGGCGTTCTGCTCGTGGACCACCACCGGTATGCCGCGTCGCCGAGCCGCGAGATAGGCCGGGGTCGCGACGTAACCCCCGAAGCCGACGACGACCTCCGCCTGCGAGCTGGTCAACGCCCGGTCAGCCGCTCTGATGGCGGCCCGCAGCCGGCCCGGCAGCCGCAGCAGGTCCGCGGACAGACGCCGCGGCAGCGGGACCTTGGGCACCAGCGCGAGGTCGTAGCCGCGGGCCGGGACCAGCCGGGACTCCAGCCCCTGAGCAGTCCCGAGCACGGTGATGGCCACATCGGGGCGTCGACGGCGCAGACAGTCGGCGACGGCGAGAAGCGGCGAGACGTGTCCGGCCGTCCCGCCACCTGCGAGAAGGACAGACCCCGGGATGTGCTGGCCACTCATCGACGGCGCCGCCGTGCCGATAGTGCTGGTAGGACCGCTGCAGTGCGCCGCAGCAGGCTACCGCGCCCGCGCAACGCCTCGGCACACCCGGGCTCAGCACGGGCGAAGGATATGAGCATGCCGATGGCCATCATCACCGTGATCAGCGAGGAGCCTCCCGAGGAGACCAGCGGGAGGGGAACCCCGACGACGGGGATCACCCCGATGACCGACCCGATGTTGACCATTGCCTGACCCAGGATCCAGGCCATCGCTCCGGCGCTGGCGACCGCGACGAAGAAGCTGTTCGTCCGCATGACGAGCCGCACACACGCATAGGCGAGCACGACGAACAGGACGAGGACCGCTATGGTCCCGGGCAGGCCGAGCTCCTCACCGATGATGGCGAAAATGAAGTCGTTGTGCGGCTCTGAGAGCAGTTGCCACTTCTCTCGGGACGAACCCAGTCCCAGTCCGATCCAGCCGCCGTCGGCCAGCGCGTAGCGACCGTGCAGCGGCTGGCGAGCCGCACCGAAGGGGTCCGTGTCCCGACCGAGCCAGACGTTGAACCGCTGCAGCCGATGCGGCGCTGCGACGATGAACGCGGCGGCGAGCGCCAACCCGGTGCCGCCGACGAAGCCGAACCAGCGCAGCGGCACCCCGGCGACGAAAAGCACGGCACCGACGATGGCCGCGATGACGACGGTCGTGCCCATGTCTCCGCCGACCATGACCAGGCCCGCCGAGGCCGCGACGACCGGAACCAGATACGGAACCACGACGTGACCTACCGTGCCCAGGCGGTCCCGTTTGGCTTCCATGACGAGCGCGCCGACGAGGAGGAGTCCGACCTTGATCAACTCGGAGGGTTGCAGGGTCACCGGGCCGACCCGGATCCAGTTCTGGTTCCCGTTGACGCGCACACCCAGTCCCGGGATGAACACCAGCAGTTGCAGGACGACCGAGCTGACCCAGATCGGCACGGCGAGGCGCCGCCAGGCCTGCACCGGCAGTCGGGACGCCACGAGCAGCGCGATCAGGCCGATGCCGGCGAAGAGAAGCTGTCGTCCGAAGATCGAGAACGGTGACCCCGACTTGGTCAGGGTGAGCGACTCGATCGCCGAGGCCGAGAGCACCATGACCAGGCCGAAGGCGACCAGGACGCTCGTCACCGCGACCAGGAGGTGGTAGGTCGCGGTCGGCGCCTCGAGCCGGTCGGCGAGGGCACGCCGCGCCTGCGCGCCTGGACGGCTCAGCGACAGGCGTCGGAAGGTTTCAGAGGTCACGGGCCTACCCCCCGCTGACCCCGGCCCACCGCCGGACGGCCTGGGCGAAGGCGTCGCCGCGTGCGCCGTAGTTGTCGAACATGTCCATCGAGGCGGCGGCCGGGGCGAGCAGGACGACGTCGCCGGGGTGGGCGAGCTCGACAGCCGCAGCGACGATCTGGTCCATTGCCCCAGTGTCGGTTGCCGACACGTCGGTGACCGGGACCTGCGGGGCGTGTCGCGCAAGAGCCTGCGCGATCTGCCCCCGGTCCTTGCCGAGCAGGACCACACCGCGCAGGCGGCCGACGACACTGGCGACGAGCTCGTCGACATCGGCGCCTTTGAGGAGCCCCCCGGCAACCCAGACGACGTTGTCGTATGCCGTCAGGCTCGCGGTAGCTGCGTGCGGGTTGGTCGCCTTGGAGTCGTCGACGAACCGCACGCCCCTCACGGTGGCGACCTCGGCGATCCGGTGCGGCTCAGGGGTATAGGCCCGCAGGCCGTCCCGGACAGCGGCTGCGGGTACGCCGTGGGCTCGGGCCAGTGCTGCGGCGGCGAGGGCGTTGGCGACCACGTGAGGAGCGGCAGCGGGCGCATTGCCGCGGACATCGTCGAGGGTGCCCAGTTCGGCCGCTGAGCTTTGGCGCTGCTCGACGAAGGCCCGGTCGGCCAAGACATCGTCGACGACCCCGAGCATGGAGACGTCGGGCACACCGAGGGTGAACCCGATCGCCCGGCACCCTTCCTGCACCTCGGCATCGCGCACGAGCTGCATCGTCTGGGGGTCCTCGACGTTGTAGACGCACGCGAGGGCCGTGTTCGCGTAGACCTTGCCCTTGGCTGCGAGGTAGGCGGCATACGAGCCGTGCCAGTCGACGTGGTCGGCTGCCACATTCAGGCAGACCGACGCCTCCGGGGCCAGCGAGTGAGACCAGTGGAGCTGGAAGCTGGAGAGCTCGACGGCGATGACGTCGTAGGGCACCGGGTCGAGGACGGCATGCAGGATCGGGGTACCCACGTTGCCGGCGCTGCAGGCCCTCAGGCCGGCGGCGCGCAGCATCGAGGTGAGCATCGTGACGGTCGTGGTCTTGCCGTTGGTTCCGGTGATCGTCAGCCACGGTGCGGCGCCCACTCGTGGACGCATCCTCCAGGCGAGCTCGACCTCCCCCCACACCGGCACTCGCGCTGTTGCAGCCTGGGCGAGCAGGGGCTGGTGCGGTGCCCACCCCGGAGAGGTGACCACGAGATCGACCAGGCCGGGCGGCATACCGGAGACTGCGTCCTGGCCAAAGCCGAAGCGGGCGCCGAGAATGTCCAGGATCCGGTGTCGCTCAGCCATGTCCGGCGCCTGCGCCGGTGAGCGGGCATCGACGACGAGGACGTCTGCACCGCGCTCGAGGAGCGCGTCAGCAGCAGCGAAGCCACTGGTCCCCAGACCGGCGACGACGACGTGCAACCCGGACCAGTCCGACTCCCGGGACGTCAGCTGGCTGAGATCGGTCATCCGCCTCCCACCACCCATTCGGCATAGAACAGACCGAGTCCGAACGCCACGCACAACCCGGCAATGATCCAGAACCGGATGACGATCGTCACCTCCTGCCACCCGAGGAGCTCAAAATGGTGCTGCAGGGGCGCCATCCGGAAAACCCGTTTCCCGGTGAGCTTGAACGAGCCGACCTGGATGATCACCGACAACGTGATCGCCACGAACAGGCCACCGAGGATGAGCAGGAGCAACTGGGTCCGAGTGGTGATCGCCAAGCCGGCCATCGCCCCGCCGAGAGCGAGCGATCCGGTGTCTCCCATGAAGATCCGCGCTGGGGAAGCGTTCCACCACAGGAAGCCGAAGCAGGCACCCATAAGACTGGCCGCGACGATCGCCAGGTCGTGCGGGTCGCGCACCTCGTAGCAGTTGGGTCCGGGGTTGGTCTGGCAGTTCTGGTTGAACTCCCAGATGCAGATGAGGATGTATGCCGCGAAGACCATCGTCGAGGCCCCGGTCGCCAGTCCGTCCAAACCGTCGGTGAGGTTCACCCCGTTGCTCGCTGCGGCGATCATCACGTTCGCCCAGATCACGAAGAGAATGAGCCCGGAGATCGAGCCGGCGAACGCGAGGTCCAGATGGGTGTCCCGGACGAAGGAGATCTTCGTCGAGGCAGGTGTGCGGAAGGCGTGGTTGGGAAACTGCAGCGCGAGGATGGCGAACAGGACGGCGACGAGGGTCTGCCCGGCCAGTTTCTCCCGGCTGCGCAGACCCAGGCTGCGCTGCTTGCTGATCTTGATGTAGTCGTCGAGGAAGCCGACCAGGCCGAGCCCGGCCATGAGCAGGATGACAAGCAGCCCCGAGACAGTGGGCTGGGTCCAGAAGACCAGGTGAGCTGCGGTATAGGCCGCCAGGCTGGCGCCGACGATCACCGCGCCACCCATGGTCGGGGTACCGCGCTTGGTGCGGTGCGAGGTCGGGCCGTCGTCGCGGATGAATTGTCCGTAGCTGCGCCGCACGAGGAAGCGAATGAACATCGGCGTGCCGAACAGGGCGATGGCCAGTGAGACGACCGCAGCGACGAGAACGGCAATCACGTCGTGTCCTCCTCGATGCCCGCGACCCGGTCTCCGAGCCACCGTAGCCCCACCGCGTTGCTGGACTTGAACAACACGACGTCGCCGGGATGGATCATCTCGGCGAGGACCTGCTCGGCGGCCTGCGCGTCAGGCACCCACGTCACCGCCGTCCGGCTGTCGCCGGCAGCAGCGCTGTCGTCGGCGGCCCGGGCGAGGGGGGCAGCCAGATCACCGACGACGACGAGTTCGTCCACCCTGTGGGCCACCGCCAGAGCACCCACCTGCGCGTGGCTGTCCTGCGACTCCTCCCCCAGCTCGAGCATCGCGCCGAGCACCGCGAGGGTGCGTCGGCTCCCGGCGATCCGGCGAAGGCTGGCCAGGGCCGCAGCCATCGAGTCCGGGTTGGCGTTGTAGGCGTCGTTGATGATGGTCACCCCGTCGGCCCGCTCGGTGACTTCCATCCGCCACCGGCTCACCGGCGCGGCAGCACCCAATGCGACGGCGACGTCGGGCAGGGTCAGGCCGCACTCCAGTGCGACCGCAGCAGCCGCCAAGGCGTTCCCGACGTGGTGCTCGCCGACGAGAGCAAGCTCAACGTCCACTTCACCTTTAGGGGTTGTCAGGGTGAACCTCGCCCTCCCATGGTCATCGACGGTGACGTTGGTCGCCCGGATGTCCGCATCCGGGGAACGCCCCACCAGCACGACCCGGGCAGCGGTCGTGGCCGCCATCGCTGCGACGACCGGGTCATCGGCGTTGAGGACGGCCAAACCCCGCGAAGGCAGCGCCGCAGGTAGCTCGCTCTTGGCTCGCGCGATCGCCTCCCGGCTGCCGAACTCCCCGAGGTGGGCGGTGCCGACGTTGAGGACGACTCCGATCGTCGGCGGCGCCATTGCCGTCAGGTAGGCGATGTGCCCGACTCCCCGGGCGCCCAGCTCGACGACCAGGAAGGCCGTGTCTGAGGTGATCCGGCATACCGTCAACGGCACCCCGACCTCGGAGTTGTACGAGCCTTGGGGGGCCACGGTGGGGCCGAGTCCGCTCAACACCTGGCCCAAGAGATCCTTGGTGCTCGTCTTTCCAGAGGACCCGGTGATCCCGATGACCGTCAGCCCGGGCACGGCGTCGACGACGACTCGGGTGATGGCCGCGAAAGCGGCTTGGACGTCGTCAACGACGACCTGCGGCAGCGCGTCATCGACCAGGCGGCTGGTCAGTGCAGCGACGGCACCATGCTCGCGAGCCGAACCGACGAAGCGGTGACCGTCAGCGTGCTCCCCGATCCGCGCGACATAGAGCGACCCGGGAGCGGCCGATCTCGAGTCGGTGACGACGTCGGCGGTGACAATCACCGCGTCGGCGACCTCGGCGGGCCGCACCCTGCCGCCGGTGATGTCGGCGATCTTGGCCAGGGAGAGCGGAATCACGGCCCACTCCTGATCTTCCGTAGGCGCTGAAGGCCCGCGCGCAGCGCTGCCTCGCACTCGGTCCGGTCGTCGAAGGGCAGCACCTGACCGTCGACCTCCTGCCCACTCTCGTGACCCTTCCCGACCACCGCGACGGTGGCGGCCGGCCCCACGCCGACAGTGGTCTCGAAAGGCGGCAGGCCGAGCGCAGCCTCGACTGCGACCCGGATGGCCGCGTCCCGGCCGGCGACTTCGACCACGGTGACGTCCCGGCCTGCCGGTCGCGCCGCGAGAGCGCCGCGAAGGACCGCATCGCGGATGATCCCTGGATCCTCGGAACGAGGGTTGTCGTCGGTGACGACGACAACGTCGGCTGCAGCAGCCGCGGCCGCGCCCATGATCGGACGCTTGCCGGGGTCCCGGTCCCCGCCGGCCCCGGTGACACAGACCAGTCGTCCCGGAGTCGTCGGGCGCAGTGCGTGCAGCGCCGCCCGGATGGCGTCGGGGGTGTGCGCATAGTCGACGACGACCCGGGGCAACAGCCCGCTGCTGTCATCGATCTGGACCAGCTCCATCCGACCAGGCACGTGCGGGTGGCTCAGCACCGCTGACCCGGCCTGCGCGGCGGGCACCCCGGACTCGACCAGCGCTGCCACCGCCATCGCCGTGTTGACGATGTTGAAGTCCCCGGGCAGGGCAGATCGCAGTCTGAGGTTCACCCCGTCAGGTCCGGTGAGCCGGAACGCGGACACCGCACCGGTGGCGTCCGGGTCCAGGTCGACCTGCCAGTCGGCGGACCTGTCCGTCGTGGTCAGGGTGCTCACCGGGATCCCGCTCGTCTCGGCCAGCCGCCGACCCCACTCGTCGTCGACACAGACCAGGCCTCGGCGGGCGCGGTCCGGGGTGAAGAGGCTCGCCTTGGCCGCGAAGTAGTCCTCCATGTCGCGGTGGAAGTCGAGATGGTCCTGGCTGAGGTTGGTGAACAGGGCCAGGTCATAGACGAGGCCATCGACCCGGTGCAGCGCCAGGGCGTGCGAGGAGACCTCCATCACGCAGGTCTCTACTCCGGTCTCGGTCATGACCGCGATGAGTGCGTGCAGGTCGGTCGACTCCGGGGTGGTCCGGGTCGAGGGGAGGACCTGTGCACCGATCCGGGTCTCGACGGTCCCGATGAGGCCGGCGGTGTGTCCCAGGGCGCTCAGCGCCGACTCGATGAGGTGCGCTGTCGTCGTCTTGCCATTGGTTCCGGTGATGCCGATAAGGGTGATCGCGTCCTGGTCCGTCCGGTAGACCCGGCTGGCGAGAACACCGACGTGGGCTCGAGGGTCCTCGGTGACGAGCACCGGCACCGCGCTGGTTTCCAGGAGTTGGGCGCCGGCGGGGTCGGTCAGGACGGCGACCGCACCGGCGGCCAGTGCCTCGCGGGCGAAGCGGGCGCCGTGGGTGTGCTCTCCGGGCAGCGCGGCATACAGGTCCCCGGGACGCACAGTCCGCGAGTCCAGGCTGACCCCGGTGACGGCAGGGTCACCGGTGCCGGTCACCCGGACCGCGCCGAGAAGCCGGGTGAGCTCGCGCAGGCTCGTCGACCCGATGCGGGTGGGTCGTGGAAGGGCCACAGGCGGACCCTACCGGCCGGAACCGCGCGTGTTGCGCAGAGTGGTCGGGTCGGATGCCGCCTGCTCGGGGCTGACCTCGAGGAGTAGCGGCGGGCGCTGGTCGTCGGTCGGGGGCACCTTGAGTTCCTGGAGCGCGTAAGCCATGACGTCGTGGAAGACCGGCGCGGCGACCGTGCCGCCGAAGTACCCCCGAATGGGTCGCTGCAGGATGACCGCAGTGACGATCTGGGGATCGTCCGCCGGTGCGAAGCCGATGAAGCTCGCAGTCTTGCCGCTGTACGCTCCCACGGCTGGGTCGTAGCGGTCGGCGGTCCCGGTCTTACCGGCCACCCGGTAGCCGGCGATCTGTGCCTGCGGTGCTGTGCCGTCCGGGCTGACGACCCCCTCGAGCATCCGGCTCACTTCCTGCGCGACTGCGGTGTCGACGACCCGAACACCGGAGGTCGGCTTGGCCGCGACGAAGGTGCCGTTCTCGTCAGTGGTGCCGTCGATGAGTCGAGGGGGGATGCGCACCCCCCCGTTGGCGATGGTCTGGAAGACCGAGGCCGCTTGAATCGCGGTGACTGACAGGCCCTGACCGAACGCGACCGTCACCCGCTGAGTACCGCTCCAGTCCTCGGACCGAGCGAGCACGCCGGCTGACTCTCCCGGGAAGTCGATCCCGGAAGGAGAGCCGAGGCCGAACTTGCGGTAGTAGGTCTCGAGCACCTTCGGGGTCATCGTCTCGCTGACGAGCACGGTGCCCATGTTGCTCGACTGAGCCAGCACTCCAGCGACGGTGCGGTACTCGGTCCCGTGCGCCTCGGCATCGGTGAAGACCCGGTCGGCCCGGGGCAGGCTGGGCGGGATGATGACAGGGGTGGTCGGGGTGACCTTGCCCTCCTGCAGGGCAGAGGCCATGACCATGAGCTTGGCGGTCGATCCGGGTTCGAAGACCTCCGCGAAGGCCTTGTTCGTCAGCGGCCCGGTGGCTTTGCCGATGTTGTTAGGGTCGTATGTCGGGTAGGACGCGACCGTGAGCAGTTCGCCGGTCCTGGCGTTCATCACCACGACGGTTCCAGACAGCGCGCCGGTCTCCTCCATCTTCTGGGCGAGGGCGTTCTGGGCATACCACTGGATGTCGGAGTCGATGGTCAAGGTGACGTCGCGACCGTTGACCGCCGGGGTGATCTCGGTGCCAGCGGCCGGGATGATCTCCCCGGCGCCGCCCACCTCGTAGCGCTCCTGGCCCACCTTGCCGGTGAGTGCCTTGTCCTCGAGCTGCTCGACCCCTCCACCGGCAGTGCCGTTGGCGAGGACGAAACCCACTAAGGAGGCAGCTGCGGTCCCCTGCGGGTAGCTCCGGGTGGGAACTGAGACATCCGGACCCCGTTGGTCCTTGTAGATGCCAGGGATCTTGAGGTCGGCAACTTTGCGCCAGGTGAGCGGCGTGGCCTTGGGCTCCAGGATGGAGTAGCGAGAGGTGCCGGTGAGCTTGGCGACAAGGTCCCCGTTCGGTATGCCGAGCACCGGGGCCAGCGCCGCCGCCGCCTTCTCGACCGCCGCTTGCGACGTCGCCGCGGAGCACGTGTTCTTGCCTGTTCCATACGTGCAGACCGCACTTTGGTCGGCAACGACGGTGATCCGCTGCTCGCTCTGGGCGAGGACGGCACCGTCCTTGGAGGTGATCGTCCCGCGCAGGGCAGGCACTGCGATCGTCGCGGTCCGCTGGGCACGGGCCTCTTTGGCCACCGCTGCGGCGTCGAAACCTTGCAGCCGAAGCAACTGGGCAGCGAAGACGCTGAAGACGAAGACAACGGCGACGAGCAGAGCCCTCGTGCGGCGGTCAGGACGGCCGAGGGCCGCCGTGCGGCGCGTGCTGCGCCCACTCCCCGGACCTCCTGGCCCGAACGGACCTCGGGGGACCCGGGGAGCCTTGGGCGGCTTCGGTGCAGATGCTCTGGCGTGGGGAGCCCGCGACGAGGGTGCACCAGCACGTGGTCCTTCCCCGGTGGGGCGACCCTCAGCGGACCGAGGCGTGGACCCCGTCCCAGCCCGGGCGCGGCCAGCCCCCGGACCCGTGGATCCGTGAGCGGAGCTCCGAGTGGCAGCCCCCGGCCGCGTCCGCCCGGGGGACGCGTCGGAACCGGCTGCCGAGGCGGTGCGGCGTCGGGTCGTCCCGGGCGGGGTCCGATGTGCGGTCACGAGCGTCCTCGGGTCGAGTGGGGTGGAGTCGGCATGGTCGCGGTCAGGGTGTCTGCAGGGCGGCTCCTGGGTCGGCCTGTGCTGGCATCTGGCTGGTCGTCGTCGTGCTCGTCGTCATGCCGGTGTCACTGTTGACCGTGGTCACCGTCGTCTCCACCAAGGTGTCCCTGATGACGACGGTCGTGGTCCGGGTCACCGCTCCCTCATGAGTCACCGTCGTCCCGGGTTGTGGTGTGTCCACGGCGGTTGACGACCCCGGTGCCGAGGGTGAGGCGGGCTGCTCGTTCTGCGCAGCGGCAGCGCTGGTCTGTTGTTGTGGTCCTTGTGCCACCACGGTAAACGGCGTCGTCGGAGGGGCCGGTTGCGCCACGCCGATGACGGCACCGTCGCTGAGCCTCAGGAAGGCAGCACCAGCCGAAGGGACCATACCCAACGCGAGTGCCCGCCGGGCGATTTCGGCCGGGGTGCTCTCCGCGTCGAGGGTGCGCTGCAACGTGGCGCCGGTGTCGGCCAGTTCGTTGGACTGACGCTGCAGGTCGCCGAGGAGGAACGAGCCTTTGGCCATCGAGATGTTGACCAGGAGCACGGCCAGAAAGGCCCCCACGAGCAGCGCCAGGCAGAACGCCATCAAGGCGCCGTGGCCTGCCCGTGGCGGCGCGACCAGGCGCAAGTCGCCAGACGCGGCAGGCGTGCGGTGCGTGGTGCTCCGAGGCAGTGGGCGCGTCTGCGCGAGCTGGCTCATCGGGACCCTTCCCTTGTCGGTGTGATGCGCTCGGCAGCGCGCAGGCGCACCGAGGTGGAGCGGGGATTGATGTGTTGCTCGTCGGCGTCGGCCGTCTCAGCCCCCCGGGTCAGCAGACGCAGGTATGCCGCGTGCTCCGGGAGTTCGACCGGCAGGCCGACGGGCCCTCGGTTACGCGCACCCCGGGCGAGCACCTGCTTGGTGATCCGGTCCTCGAGCGAGTGATAAGACAGGACGACGATCCGTCCGCCCACGGCGAGGGCATCGACGGCTGCAGGCAGGGCTCGTGACCAGGTCGCCAGTTCGTCGTTGACCTCGATCCGCAGGGCCTGGAAGGTCCGCTTGGCCGGGTGGCCTCCACTGCGCTGAGACCCCGCCGGGACGACGGTCCGCAGCAAGTCGACGAGCCGAGCAGAGCGCTCGAAGGGGGCCCGAGCACGCTCCCGGACGATCGCCGCGGCGATCCGTCGGGCGTGACGTTCCTCCCCGTGGGCGGTGAGGATCCGGGCCAACTCGTCCGCGGCATACGTGTTGAGGACGTGCGCGGCTGTCGGTCCGGTGCTCTGGTCCATCCTCATGTCCAACGGGGCGTCCCGGGCGTAGGAGAAACCCCGGTCGGTCACGTCGAGTTGCAGCGAGGAAACCCCGAGGTCGAAGAGGATTCCCTCGACCGTGCCCAGCCCGAGGTCGGCGAGGACGCTGGGGAGGGTGTCGTAGACGGTGTGCACGGCAACGAACCGGTCCCCGAAACCGGCCAGGCGCTCCTGCGCCAGCGCGAGCGCGTCTGCGTCACGGTCGATACCGATGACCCGGACGCTCGGACACGCCCGCAGCACGGCCTCGCTGTGCCCTCCCATGCCCACGGTGGCGTCGACGAAAGTGCTTTCTGCGGCGGCCAGCGCCGGGGCGAGCAACGCGACGCAGCGGTCGCGCAGCACCGGAATGTGCCGCTGTGCGGCCTCTCCCGGACTGCTCACCAGGGCTCCTGTGGTTTCGTCATCGGCTCGTCATCGGTTCGTCATTTGGGGTCGGCCCCCGGCACCTGGTCCCCATCCGGTCGGGTCCGGCCCGGGGGAAGTCGGGTCGGAGTCGAGCGGCTGGAGGCCAGAGGCCGGGGACGGTGGCGGGGACAGTCGGGGTGGGGTGAGGCCAGCGGTCGGCAGCGGTTAGAACAGTCCGGGGATGACCTCCTCCGACGTGTCGGCGTATGCCTGCTCGGTCTGCTCCAGGTACGCGTCCCACGCAGCCGAGTCCCAGATCTCCAAGCGACTCCCGGCTCCGATGACTGTGCAGTCGCGCCCCAGGCCTGCATAGGTCCGCAAGGTCGCTGGGATGGACAGTCGACCCTGCCGATCCGGCACCTCGTCGGAGGCCCCGGACAGCAGTAGGCGTAGGTAGTCACGGGCGGCCCGGCTGCTCGTCGGGGCGACCCGTGCTTGGTCGGTGATCCGCTGGAACTCCGCCAGCGGGAAGACATAAAGGCAACGCTCCTGACCGCGGGTGACGACAAGCCCACCGGCGAGCTTGTCGCGGAATTTGGCCGGGAGGATCAGCCGGCCCTTCTCGTCGAGGCGTGGCGTGTACGTGCCGAGAAACACGTCACCACCTCCACACCGCTGCACCCGAGGAACCCCATCGGCACCCGTTCCCTCCACTTTACTCCACCGGCTGCCACATTCGTCACTCCAGAGAGGTCTTTCTCCGGTATTTCTCGATATCTTCGCAGGTCAGATGAGGTGGGGCGAAGTGGAGGGAAGAGGAGCCGAGACTCCTGACTGATCGACCCGGGGGGCCTGGCGTCGCCGACTGTCAGCCCAGCGATGCACAATGCCGAGGTGGAGGAGCAACACCGGACGAGAGCCGACTCCGCACTCGGCGGCACACCGGCTGGACTCCAGGCTGGTCTGGAACGGGTGCTGCACGTCAGTGACCGGTTGCAGCGTGCGGTCAACTCGGTCATCGAGGGCAAAGCAGATGTCGTCCAGGTGGCCGTGACCGTCCTGCTGGCCGAGGGCCACCTGCTGTTGGAGGACGTCCCTGGTGTCGGCAAGACGATGCTTGCCAAGACGCTGGCTCGCGCGATCGACGCATCGGTGCGTCGTGTCCAGTTCACCCCCGACCTGCTGCCGAGCGACATCACCGGGGTGAGCATCTTCAACCAGGACGTCCGGGACTTCGAGTTCCGCCCCGGCTCGGTGTTTGCCAACATCGTCGTCGGCGATGAGATCAACCGAGCCTCCCCCAAGACCCAGTCAGCGCTGTTGGAGGCCATGGAGGAGCACCAGGTCACCGTGGACGGGACGACCTACGTTCTGCCGCGCCCCTTCCTCGTTATGGCCACCCAGAACCCGCTCGACATGGAGGGCACCTACCCTCTCCCCGAGGCGCAGCGCGACCGCTTCATGGCGCGGATCTCCATGGGCTACCCGTCACCGCGGCACGAGGTCGAGATGCTCGACCAGCATGGTGGTGCCGCCCCCCTGGACCGGCTCCGACCCGTCACCGACGCCGGGACCGTCACCGAGCTCATCGAGATCGTCCGCACCGTCCACGCCTCGCCAGCGATCCGCCAGTACATCGTCGACCTTGCCGGAGCCACCCGGTCATCGGCTGCCGTGCGCCTGGGCGTCTCGCCCAGGGCGACGCTGCATCTGCTGCGGGCCGCACGAGCTGCTGCTGCGCTGGCGGGTCGTGATTTCGTCCTGCCCGATGACGTCCAGCACCTCGCGGTCCCGGTCCTGGCGCACCGGCTCCTGCTCACCGGGGAGAGCCATCTTGCCGGCCGGAGCGCAGGTGACGTCGTCACCGATCTCCTCCGCCACGTGCGGGTTCCCGCACCCCCGCGCTGACCGGTCGCGATGTCCTGTGGGCGCGCAACATCCATCCGGGGAGGGACCTTGACCAGCCGGCGTGGGACCCTGACCACCCGGGGTGGGGCCTTCGTCGGCTCCGGGATCGTCCTCGTCGCCGGCGGTGTGCTCCTCGGGTTGGTGGACCTCACCCGCGCGGGGACCCTTCTGCTCGCAGCAGCTGCGGCGGCACTGTTCGTGGTCCCGCCTCGCCGGCTCTCTTTCGGGGTGAGTCGGCGAGTCAAGCCGGACAGGGTCAGTGTCGGCGAGGCGGCGACGGTGACGGTGCTGATTCGCCCGCAGGGGCGGTGGCGGGCGCCAGCGGGCCTGGCAGAAGAGCACCTTCCGGCAGCACTGGGTGCCCGGCCTCGCGTCCTGATCGGTCCCCTGGCGCGCTCAGGTGGAAGCAGGTTCCAGTACACCGTGCGACCCCAGGCCCGCGGCATACATCGCGTCGGTCCGCTGCACGTGGAGGCTGTGGACTCGTTCGGGCTGACCTCGCGGTCGGTCGCCACCTCCGGAGAGGATGCGCTGGTCGTCCTGCCCCGAGTTCACCCGCTGCAGGCCTCCCGCCATCTGCTCGGGGGGGCAGGATCAGAAGGGCCGATCCCTCGGGGCCCGGCTACCCGCGGTGAGGACGACCAGACTGTCCGCGTATACCGCGAGGGGGACGATTTGCGGCGGATCCACTGGCCGGCGACTGCTCGCACCGGCGAGCTCATGGTTCGACAAGAGGACCGACCCACTCGGCGCCAGGCGCTCATCCTCCTCGATTCTCGTGCGAGTGCCTATCCCGGGCCCCAGGGCGAAGCTGCCTTCGAGTGGGCCGTGTCGATGGCAGCCTCGGTGGCCGCTCACCTGGCACGGCAGGCCTACTCCGTCCGAATGGTCACGGCCGACTCAGCCACCCCCGCCGGCGCCCGAGTCGACGAAGACCTCGACGCCACGCTGTTGCGACTGGCCGGAATCGACCTCACCCCTGGCTCGTCGGTCCGCCCGGTCCTGCATCTCGCACAAGAAGCGTCCGCCGGCTGCGGGCTCGTCGTCGCCATCGTGGCTGGCTTCGACGACGATACGACCCGGGTCCTGGCCTCCCTGCGGCCACATGGGGCGCACGGACTCGCCTTCGTCCTGCACCCTGGTGGGCCGACCGATCCCGGCGGGGCAGCCGGTGGGTCGGCCCACCGCAGGGCCTCCGCGACACTCGCCGGGCTGCGGGCAAGCGGGTGGGGCGGGACAGCGGTCGGTGACGGTGCCTCCCCGGCCCAGGTCTGGGCAGCTGCCACCGCGACCGCCACCGGGGCACTCCGATGAGCCGGACACTCCCGCTCTCGATGACCAGGGCCCGGCCGCTGCCTGCGCTCATCGCGGCACTGGCCAGCATCAGCGCCACCTTGCCACTACTCACCCTGTTCTCCACCCCGGCGTGGACCCGGCCGAGCGTTCTGGTGGTCGCGACGGTCATGCTCACCGGGGTCCTGGCGCGGGCGGCGACAGTCTCGACCCGCATTCCGGTGATCGCGCAGAGCCTCACTCTCCTCGCCATGGTGCACACGGTGTTCCTGCGCGAGCTCGCTTGGCGGCTGCTGCCGACCCGGCAGTCTCTGCAGGGAGCAGGTGCCCTTCTCGAGCAGGCACTCGAGACCGTACAGCGCTTTAGCGCTCCAGCCCCGAGCACCGCCGGCGTCGTGTTCGCGATCACCTTGCTGACCGGCGTCACCGCGCTTGTCGTGGACCACGTCGGCGTGACCCTGCACGCTCCAGCCGCAGCTGGGCTGCCCCTGCTCACGGCATACCTCGGCTCGGCGGCCAACAGCGGGGGCGGGCTGCCGGCGAGCTGGTTCGTCCTGCCAGCGCTGCTCTGGCTCGCCCTCCTCGGTGAGGACAGGCTTCGCGGCCTTCGACACTGGGGGGGCGTCGCGCGCTCCGCGAACGGGACCGGGCGCGATCCACTGTCTGGCCTCGCGAAGCAGGGCAGGACCCTCGGCGCGGTCATCCTGGGCGCCGCCGTGCTCCTGCCCGCGACGCTCCCGCACCTCCCGCCGACGATTCTCGCCGAGGGGCTCGGCCGAACAGGGTGGGGCGGTGCCGGAGTGACCCTCGCGTCCACTCTCGACGTGCAGCGCAGCCTGCAGGACCGCTCCGATGCAGTGGTCCTGCGATACACGACAACCGACAGCTCACCACCGCCCTTGCGGGTCGGCGTGCTCACCGACTACGAGGAGGGCCAGTGGCAACCCAGCTCCGCGGGGCGCGTTGACAGCGGTGGCCTGCTGCCCGCAATACCACACGGGCTGGCCGGCTCGGCATCGGCCGAGATCACCGTGCAGCAGAATCACGTCCGCTCACCACAGCTCGCTCTGCCTGCCGACCTGGTGCGGCTCGGCCTCGGCCCGGAGCAGTGGTGGGTGGACGAGAGTGGCATCCTGCACAGCACCATCCAGGTCGGGTCATACCACGTGCGGTACCTCACCCCCGCGCTGACGGACGAGGCGTTCGCGACCACCACCGGCCCGGGTCCGGACCCGTCGACCATGGTCGTCGACCCTGCCTCCGCGCCGGCGGTCGCCGAACTGCTGTCGACCATCGTCCCCCACGGGGCGAGCCCCCTGGAGACCGCTCGCGCCATCCAGGCCCAGCTGCGCGGCTGGACCTACTCACTGCAGCTCGCGTCCCCACAGCCCGTCCCCGGCTCTCCGGCCGGCGCGGACCCCATCACTGTCTTCCTCGGCAGCCAACGGGGCTACTGCGTCCAGTACGCCACCGCGATGGTGATGATGGCCCGCTGGTCGGGCATCCCTGCCCGGATGGCCATCGGCTTCCTCCCTGGTTCACTGTCGGACGGCATCTGGACTGTCCGGGCCTCCGACGCCCACACCTGGCCCGAGTTGTGGTTCCCGAACCTGGGCTGGGTGCGGTTCGAGCCCACCCCGTCGGCCCGCACAGGCGGCGTCCCGTCGTGGACCGTGCCATCGTCGGTCAGTGGTGCTCCTGCGGCTCCGACCGCGAGTCCACTGCCAACCCCGGCGACGGCGCCTACCGACCGGCCGGAGACCGACCACGGGGCCCAGCAGCCCACGGCGACCGGGAATCCGGGCTCGGTGCTCAGGCAGTGGGTCAGAACTCACCGATGGGAGCTGGCCGGGTCCGCGTTCATCCTCGTCGGGGTGATGCTGCTCCCGGTCGCAGCCCGCTTCGGCCACCTTCGAGAGCGGCGCAGGGCCCGCACGGACGCCCAACGGACCGAGGTCGAGTGGCAGGCCCTGCTGGCCCGGCTCGACGATCTCGGGATACCTCCGCCGCGTGGGGCAACGCCGAGAGCGACCGCCGTCGACCTTCGGGAGCGGTGTCTGCTGACCGGCACGGACGTAGAGGCCCTCGCCCGGGTCGTCACCACCGTGGAACAGGCCCGGTATGCCGCGCCCGACGGACGCCCGCTCGACGTCCGCTCCGATGCCCGGACCGTTGCTCGAGCCGCTGCCAGTGGCCGCTCTCGGATCCAGCGGATCCGGGCTGCGTTGGTGCCGAGCCAGGGAGTCCGCCATCTTCGTACCCTCGGGACCACCGTTGCCGACGGTGTCCGGAGCCTGGTCTCCGGGCGGGTGCGCCGCCGCTGACGTCTCAGTTCGTCGCTCCGGCGGAACTGACCCGTCAGCGGCGCCCCAAGCAACCGCGTACGGCCGATCTCAGCCCCGCAGGGGGGTCAGCCCCGCAGCGGGGGTCAGCTCAGCAGGGGGCAACAGCCTCAGTCGAGATAGTCGCGGAGGGCTTGGCTGCGTGAAGGGTGCCGCAGCTTGCTCATCGTCTTGGACTCGATCTGCCGGATCCGTTCCCGGGTGACGCCATAGACCTTGCCGATCTCGTCGAGCGTCTTGGGCTGGCCGTCAGTGAGCCCGAAACGCATGGACACCACCCCCGCCTCGCGCTCCGACAGGGTGTCCAGCACGGAGTGCAGTTGCTCCTGGAGCAGCGTGAAGCTCACCGCGTCCGCAGGCACTACTGCCTCGGAGTCCTCGATGAGGTCGCCGAACTCGGAGTCACCGTCCTCGCCGAGTGGAGTGTGCAGTGAGATCGGTTCCCGACCGTACTTCTGCACCTCGACGACCTTCTCGGGCGTCATGTCGAGCTCGCGAGCCAGTTCCTCTGGAGTGGGCTCACGACCGAGGTCCTGGAGCATCTGGCGCTGGACCCTGGCCAGCTTGTTGATGACCTCCACCATGTGCACCGGGATGCGGATGGTGCGCGCTTGGTCGGCCATCGCCCTGGTGATCGCCTGCCGGATCCACCACGTGGCATACGTGGAGAACTTGTACCCCTTGGTGTAGTCGAACTTCTCCACCGCCCGGATGAGCCCGAGATTACCCTCCTGGATCAGGTCCAGGAAGAGCATGCCCCGTCCCGTGTAGCGCTTGGCCAGTGAGACGACGAGACGCAGGTTGGCTTCGAGGAGGTGGTTCTTGGCGTTCTTGCCGTCCTGGGAGATCCACCACAGTTCGCGCTTGAACTGCATGTCCATCTTCTCGCCACCGGCGAGTCGCTCCTCGGCAAACAGGCCGGCCTCGATCCGCTTGGCGAGCTCGACCTCCTGCTCGGCGTTGAGCAGGGCGACCTTGCCGATCTGCTTCAGGTAGTCCTTGACTGGGTCGGCGGTCGCGCCGGCGGTGACCACGAGCTGGGGTGGGGCGTCCTCCTCATCGTCATCCCGGATGACGAATGCTGCGCTGCCCGACCCGGCATCCTCCGTCGAGCTGGTCGCGATACTCCCCGAACTCTCGTGGTCGCCGTCCTCGGCCTCGTCCATGACATCGCTGTCCAGGACAGCTCCCTCCACATGGTCGGCGCCATCGCGCTCAGCAGGTGCGCCGACGTCGGCGGGGGCATTGAGGTCGACGGGTTCCGCGGTTGCTTCGTGGTCGTCCGGGACCTCCACCGCCCCGACGGCAGGCTTCCTGGCCACCCTCGCGGCGGTGGACGTCGTTGCGCGAGCCGCCGGCCGCCGTGCCGTGGTCGCGGCCTTCGTTGTTGTCGCCTTCGTCGCGGCGGCCTTCGTTGTTGTCGCCTTCGTCGCGGCGGTCTTCGTTGTTGTCGCCTTCGTCGCGGCGGTCTTCGTTGTTGTCGCCTTCGCCGCAGCAGCCTTCGTCGTAGTCGCCTTTGTCGCAGTCGCCTTCGTTGCAGCGATCTTCTTCGCAGCGGTCTTCTTCGCGGCGTTGACCTTGACCTCGATGCCGCGCGCTACCAGAGCTTGGCGAACCACCGTGCCCCGCGCGGCACGCACCTTCGCCGCCTGGAGCGCGGCAGTGACGTCCTCCCCGCTGACACTGCCGTTGAGTTCGCCTCGCGCCAGCAAACGCTGCATGGCCTCGTGACTGAACTCCGGAGGGAGGGGGATCTCTGCAGCGCGTGGGCTCACCGGGGGCACCGACGACCTTTCGTTTCCGCGGCCGCTCGGGTGAACGCGGACAGCGTCAACCCGGGCAGCGACAGGGACTGGATGTGGTCCGGAGGGGGAGTTCGACGGTGCCTGCGCGGCCTTCCCGACGCCCCCGCTTCGTGGACTACCCACCATTATAATCCGGCCTGCGCAGGAGCACCCATCGAAACAGGGGTAGCGGTCCTTGCGTGATCGCGACGTGCGTCGATCAAGCCTTGACGGCGAGCACCGCGCAGGGTGCGTCGAGCAGGATGCGTTGTGCGTTCGAGCCCAGGATCAGCTTGCCCACCGGGGTACGCCGACGCAGCCCGATCACGATGAGGTCCGCGTCCGACTCGCTGGCAACGTCGATGAGGTCCTCCGCGGGGTCGTTGCCACGAACCAGTTGTCGCACCTCGACCTCAAGGCCCACTCCGCGCAATTCCGCCGCCTGGCGCTCGATCTCCTGCTCGGCGTCGACGTCCTCGAGCGCGAAGTCTCGTCCTCCACGATTGGAATTGATGATGACGAGGGCGGTCTTGCGCAGCTTGGTCTCCTCCACCGCACGATCGAAGGCAGCCCGGCCCTCCTTGGTGGGAATGTAACCGACAACGATCGTCACGAGAGTGTCCTCCTTGACCTCTGGCCGTGGCTCGGCCCGCCTGCCGAAACACTACTCAGATCGCTTGCCTCCAGGGCAGTCCCTCGCCGGATGCGGGAACAAAGATCAGGGATGCTCCGTCGGCCACGTCGGAGAGGGTCCGTCGACCACGTCACGGATGAGCCTACCGACCCTCTCGGTCTCGACGAGGAACCCGTCGTGTCCATGCAGCGAGTGGATCTGCGCCGACTTGGCACCGGGGACATGCTGGACGATCTCGGTCGACAGCCGCGGTGGGTAGCAGCGGTCGGAATCGACGTGGGCGACGAGCAGGTCGGCCGTTACCCGGCCCAGTGCCGAACCGACGCCGCCACGGCCCCTCCCGATGTCGTGGGAGTTCATCGCCTCGGTCAGGACGACGTAGCTTCCTGCGTCGAACCTCGCGGTGAGCTTGTCGGCGGCATGGTCGAGGTAGCTCTCCACGGCGAATCGACCGCCACCGCCACCGGGGTCCTCTCCCGTCTGGGAGAGGCGGCCGAAGCGCTCGTCCAACTCGTGCTCGCTGCGATAGGTCAGATGTGCGATCCGGCGTGCGATGCCGAGCCCGGTCAGCGGCGCGCGACCTGTCCCGTGATAGTGGCCACCCATCCAGTCCGGGTCCGCACGGATCGCCAGGAGTTGCGCCTGGCACCAGGCGATCTGGTCGGCGCTTGCGTATGCCGAGGACGCCAGGACGAGAGCACGCTCCACTCGGTCGGGCTGCCCGACGGCCCACTCCAGGGTCCGCATCCCACCCATCGATCCACCGAGCACCGTATGCCACCGCCCCACACCGAGTGCGTCGGCAACCCGCGCTTCCACCTCGACCTGGTCGCGAATAGTCACCTGAGGAAAGTCGCCCCCCCAGGCCCGGCCATCCGGTCGCAGTGTGGCGGGACCCGTCGTTCCCTGGCACCCGCCGAGCACATTCGTCGCGACGACGAAGAAGCGGTCGGTGTCCAGTGGGCACCCCGGCCCGATCAGCCCGGGCCACCAGCCGGAGGTCGGATGACCCGGGCCGGACGGGCCGACTACGTGGCTGTCACCGGTGAGTGCGTGCTCGACGAGCACCGCGTTGTCGCGACGGGCCGAGAGGACACCCCAGGTCTCGAACGCAACGGTGACCTCTGCCAGGTGCCCACCAAACTCAAGGTCGACCGGGCCGGCGTCGAGGAACTGCTTGTCGCCATGTCGACCACCGGGGCGCTGGATGATCGGAGAAGGATCGGGAAGGGCCGACATCGTGCAGACTCCTCAAGGCTCGCGTTTGCCGGACGTGACCGCCCGACCGGGTCATCACCCGGGGCACCCCACCGCGAGGAGGGTTGCCGGCCAGCAAGCCGGGGCTTGAGACGCTGGCACTCATGACCTGCGCGAATCATACGGGGGCACGTCATCACGCGGTAGCACTGTCCGTCGCCCGCTCAGGAATCAGAGGTGGACGGACACCGTGCTCGACGAGCGCCGCGAGCAGCAGGGACATCCGGTGCTCGGGGTGCACCCCGAGAGCCCGGGTGCAGGCGTCCCCGGCGATGGCGCCATGACCGGCATACCAGGCCACGGCGGCGGTGAGGGCGAGCACCTCGGCAGCAACCGCTGGGACTGCGTCCGGGGTGCCCCCACACAGCAGTCCCAGTCGGCTCAGCAGCACTTCGGACCCGGGCAGCACGGAGCGCGCCGGCAGGGACCGGCGAAGCAACACGCGGGTCGACGAAGGGAGACGCCCCAGGGAGAGAGATCCCGGCACAAGCCACGCGATGACGCCATCACGCCAGTCATGGTCGAGCAGTGAGATGCCCATCGATGCGATAACAGCTGGTGACGGCGACCAGGACTCGCCCGCCGGCTGGGTCAGACCCTGCCAACCCACAACGCTGCGACGCACGGCGCCGGACGGCCGCAACTCCAGCGCCTCGTCGAGACACGATCGCACCTCCTGCGACCGCTCGGGCTGTTCCGCAAGGAGTCGTCGCACACTGTCGCGGTCGGGCAGTGGGGAACTGCCCTCGGCGATGAGAGCGACGACGGTGGGCACGTCCTCCGGTCTGGGCACCGGCTCACCTGGTCCGTTGACCCGTCCGATCCACCACCGCCCATCGCAAACGGTGAGACGAGCCGTGACAGACACGTTCTCCTCCTCGGCGAGTCGCGCCACTACATCCAGTGGGTGGCGTGCTGCGCCGCGGACGGACTCATAACCCACGAGCAGGCAGCTAGCGGCGCTCGAGCGCAAGAACCCTGCGACAGGTTCGGTAGCCTGCCCGGTGACGACGTCGGACAGGTCGAGACGGCAGCAACCGTCGACCTGCCCCCCCTTGGTCAGTGCGACCACGACGAGGCTATCTCGAGGTG